>NZ_VFTJ01000020.1:0-112945 GCF_006439595.1 Mesorhizobium sp. B3-1-9 | reverse complement strand
TGGATCTCGGTGCGGGCGATGCGATCCTTCTCGGCATCGGGCAGCACGGCGCCGATCTTGACCAGCGCCTCGTCGGCGGCCCTCGCCATTGCCGCGCCGCCGAAAGCGCGCACCATGCGGGCGCCGGCAACCAGCGCCACGATCTCGTCACGCGTGAACATCAGCGGCGGAAGGTCGAAACCCTCCCTCATCATGTAGCCGACGCCCGCTTCGCCGTCGATCGGCACGCCGGTCGACTGCAGGTCGGCTATGTCGCGGTAAATGGTACGCTCGGAAACCTCGAGCCACGTGCCGAGCTTCTGCGCGGTGACCAGCCGGCCACCCCGCAAATGCTGCACGATCTGGAAAAGCCTGTCGGCGCGGCGCATCGATTTCTCCCCCGGGGTTTATGGCTTCAGCCCTTCGCGCTTGCGCTGCGCGGCAACGAATTTCGCTCCGAAGGACAATCTGCCCGTGGTCGGCGTCCCAGCATCCAGCACACGCCAGAAGGGCGCGACGTCGCCCGGCGCCATGCCGCGCTCGAGGTCCTCGTGAGCGGCTTCGGCAACGGTGCGCAGATGATAGCCGATCGTCACCGGGCATGTCACTTCGGCGCCGTGCTCGATCGCCAGCGCGGTACGCAACGCACGAACATCCATTTCGACCCCTTCGGGGATCGAGCGGATGAAGTCGTCGACCTGGCGCGCGGTCGGCACCAGCATCGACTGGCCCTCGACGACATCGCCGACCGTGCGCGGCGACGGCTTGATGCCGTTGATGCCTGGCGTGTTCAGCCTATCGTCCCAGCTTTTCGCCATACGCGGATTGGTCCGGATCGTCGGTTCGTGTTCGTTGCTGTCAGGATCGAAGCCGCACCAACTACCGCATGCCTCCTGACAACATCCTGTCAGGAGGCTGCGGCGAAGCTACCGGCAAACAAAGGCTTCTTCCCTGAACGCAACATCACTGGCTGCCATTACATCTGGGCGCGGTGCCGCGACAATCCAAGTCGCGGCGGCAAAATTTCAGTTTTCGCGCACGCGGCCCGTGTAAAGGTCCGGCCAGCAATGTCCTTGCGGATGTCCGCCGGCAAGGTGTTCAGGAAACGCTGGGTACGGATCTCGTTGGGCACGGTGCGGATCCTGCCGACATAGTGCTGCACGCTGCGCAGAATGGTAAAACCGTTCATGACCTCACTCCTCTCTTTTCGATGAGGAGAGTATCTCACACCCCTCCTGACAGCAGTCTGTCAGGAGGTTGACAGGGTGCCGAAGAACGCGGTGCCGCGGCCCTCGCAGGGTTCAAATGAAGCCGGTTCTGTCAGGAATGGTCCGCACGAAGGGTGCCTTAAGAACGGCTTTGACAGGCATCGGCATTGCTGGTCAAAGGCGGCATGACGAAACTGCTCGCCCTTGTCATCTGCGGCATCATGCTGATCCAGGTCATCAAGCCGCTGGGATGGCCGGGGCTGAAGCGGCGCGGCGATTTCTGGAAGCTGGCGCTGCTGGCCATGGCCGCGATCTCGCTTGCGGCGGTGCTTGGGCACTGGGCGTAGGTCTGTCCATATTCAGGCGAGGACGGCCTGCGAGTGGCGTGTCCTGACCTGAAGCTCAACTTACCTTGCTCGCTTCACCACCCAGCACGAAATCCAGCAGATGCTCCGCCCAGGCGCGATAGCCTGCTTCGGAAGCGTGGAATCCGTCGGAGGCGAAGCCGGCCTCGGGATCGGTGATCGGCAGGCGCGCGGCGGCAATGGCGCCGCGCTCGTTGCAGAGCCGCACGCCCATGCGGTTCATTTCCGTGGCGCGGATCTCGAGAATCCTGCCAAGCAATGGCGGCATTGCCGGCGAGCGGGTGAATTCCAGCACCGGCGACCACACGACACGCGCTTCCGGCCATTTGGCGCGCAGCGCGTAGAGCAGGCCGCCGAACTCCTTCTTGAAGCGCGGCACGGAGTGGAAGTTCTTGGTGTCGTTGGTGCCGATGGCGAGCACGATATGGGTCCAATGATCGGCCGACAGGTTGGGCAGGACATAATCGCGGATCTGGCCGGATGTCGCCGAATTGAAGCCGGCGGCGCGCCAGCGCACGGCGCTGCCGGCGCGTTCGGCGATCAGGCCGGCAAGCTGTGCGGCAAGCCCATATTCGGATTGCTCGATCCCGACCGACGCTGCCGAGGAGTCGCCCAGGACCAGCAAGGCGACGGGCGGCACCTTGCCTGGTATCTCGTGCAGGACCGGGCCTCGCGCGGGCAGCATGCGCGTGGTGCGCCGGCGCACGCCGAGGCCCTGCCAGACATAGACCGGGAAAGCGAGCCAGGTGAGAAGGGCAAGCAGGCGCTGCATGGCGGTTCCGTTGGCGTAACTTGCAAGCCATTAGCGCATGTTTGGGCTGACGTGAACGATGCCGTTCACGCGCAGCAGTCCGGCCGGTCCTTGTCCTGGTATTCGTCGTGCAGGCGTACCCAGTCCATCAGGTTGTGATACGGACCGGCCTCGTCGCGGCCCTTGGGCGTCATGTCGAGATAATGATAGGCGCCGATCAGCGCGTCGCCGCCGCGGGCCCGCGACAGGAAGGTGAGGAAGATGTCGCCATTGCCGTCGCGATAAAAGACGCTGGTGCCTGGCAGGTCTTTCGACCGCAACGGACGCTTCTCGAAATTGTAGGTGGTTTCGCCCGCCGCGATCTGCCTGTCGGTGAAGGAGACCTGCAGGTCGAAGTTGAAATCGGACGCGTAGGACGACACCCAGTCGAACTTCCAGCCCATGCGCCGCTTGTAAGGCAGGATTTCCGCGAGCGGCGCGCGCGAAATGACGACGAGCGAGACGTCATGATGCTTCAGATGCTGGTTGGCGCCGTCGATATGGTCGGCGAGGAACGAGCAGCCCTGGCAACGGTGATCGCAACCCGGCGTCATCATGAAATGGTAGACGATCAGCTGGCTCTTGCCGGCGAACAGCTCGCCTAGGCGCCTCGGTCCCGCTTCGCTTTCAAAGACATAATCCTTGCGCAGCTTGAACCAGGGCAGCTGCCGCCGCTCCGCGGCGACAGCGTCGCGGAACCGCGTCAGTTCCTTCTCGCGTTCCAGATGCTTGCGATGCGCCTCGAACCAGTCCTCGCGCGAAACCACGGCATTGCGATGCATGACCATCTCCTGTCCTCTCCTGCCAAGGACGTTCGACATGGGCGCGATCCGACATCGCCGCCGCCGTTTCGCTGCATCAGGTAGGAACGGTGCCCGTAAAAAGCAAAAGCCCGGGCTATACCCGGGCCCTTGCTGTTTATTGGAAGGGATGGCGTCACGCGGCCTTTTCCAGCGCCGGCTGCCATTTCCCAAGCGCCGCCAGGTGGTTCATGTGGGCGCGGTGGGTGAAAGCGGTCTGGCCGGCGGCAACGTTCGAGGCCTTGCCGCTCCACGCCTTCTGCGGCGCGGCCTGGAGCGCGCGGCCATAGGAGAAGGTCAGCTTCCACGGATGCGGCCCGATGGCGTTGATGGCGTTGAGGTTGGCGGTCGCTTCCTCGTCCTCCTGGCCGCCGGAGAGGAAGGCGATGCCCGGTACCGCCGCCGGCACCACTTCGCGGAACAGCTTGATCGTCTTCTCGGCGATTTCCTCCGGGCTGTCGGTCTTGCCCGATTTCTTGCCCGAGATGACCATATTGGGCTTCAGGATCGAGCCTTCCAGCACGACGCGCGCCGCATAGAGCTCGTCATAGAGCTTGACCAGCGTGGCCTTGGAGACGTCGTAGCAGGTGTCGATCGAATGGGCGCCGTCCATCAGCACTTCCGGCTCGACGATCGGCACGATGCCGGCCTCCTGGCAAAGCGCGGCGTAGCGGGCCAGCGCATGGGTGTTCGAGGCGATCGAATTGGCCGAGGGCACGCCCTTGCCGGTATCGATGTCGATCACCGCGCGCCATTTGGCGAAGCGGGCGCCGAGCTTGTAATAGTCGGCGAGCCGCTCGCGCAGCCCGTCGAGGCCCTCGGTGATGGTGTCGCCGGGGAAGCCGGCCAGAGGTTTGGCGCCGAGATCGACCTTGATGCCCGGGATGGCGCCTGCCGCCTTGATGATATCGACCAGCGGGGTGCCGTCGGCAGCCTTCTGGCGGATGGTCTCGTCATAGAGGATGACGCCGGAGATGTACTTCGTCATGGCCTCCTTGGTGCGGAACATCATCTCGCGGTAGTCGCGCCGGTTGTCGGCGGTCGATTCGACGCCGATGACGTCGAAGCGCTTCTTGATGGTGCCGGAGCTTTCATCGGCGGCCAAAAGGCCTTTGCCATCGGCCACGATCGCGGCGGCGATATCTTCGAGACGTTCGCTCATGGGTGCTCTCCTACGCTGCGTTTGTTCCGCGCTAGCAGAAGACTACCGCCAAAGGAATGACACCGGAAAGCTAGAATCGATTGAAAGCCGCGCGGGCTTTGCCTGGTCTCTGACTGTTTACCGCTTCAACACCTCGACGCCGGGCAGCGGCTTGCCTTCCATCCACTCGAGGAAGGCGCCGCCGGCGGTCGAGACATAGGTGAAGTCGTCGGCGACGCCGGCATGGTTGAGTGCCGCCACCGTGTCGCCGCCGCCGGCGACCGACACAAGCTTGCCCGCCTTGGTGCGGGCTGCCGCATGCTTTGCCGCCGCCACCGTGGCGCGGTCGAAGGGCTCGATCTCGAAAGCGCCGAGCGGGCCGTTCCAGACCAGCGTGGCGGCGCGGTCGATCCAGTCGTTGACGCTTTGTACGGTCTTTGCGCCGACATCGAGGATCATGCCGTCGGCCGGCACGTCCGAGATGGCGACGGTCTGGCTGGCGGCGCCGGCCTTGAATTCCTTGGCCACGACGCCGTCGGCGGGCAGGATGATGGCGCAGCCGGCTTCCGCCGCCTCGATCATGATCTGCTTGGCGGTGCCGGCAAGGTCATGCTCGCAGAGCGACTTGCCGACGTCGGTGCCGCGCGCGGCCAGGAACGTGTTGGCCATGCCGCCGCCGATCACCAGCGCGTCGACCTTCTTCACGAGGTTCATCAACAGGTCGATCTTGGTCGAAACCTTGGCGCCGCCGACGATGGCCACGACCGGCCGGGCCGGATCGCCGAGGCCCTTTTCCAGTGCGTCGAGCTCGGCTTGCATGGTGCGGCCGGCATAGGCCGGCAAATGGCGCGCCAGGCCTTCGGTCGAGGCATGCGCGCGGTGCGCGGCGGAAAAGGCGTCGTTGACATAGATGTCGCCATTGGCGGCGAGCTTTTCGGTGAAGGCCGGTTCGTTCTTCTCCTCGGCCTTGTAGAAGCGGGTGTTTTCGAACAGCAGGACGTCGCCGTCCTTCATCGCCGCGACTGCATCCGCCGCCTTGTCGCCGACGCAGTCGGCGGCAAAGCCGACCGGACGGCCGAGAACCTCAGCCGTGGCCCTGGCGATCGGCTCGAGCGAGAATTCGGCCGATGGGCCGTCCTTGGGGCGGCCGAAATGCGCAAGCAGGATGACCTTGGCGCCCTTTTTCGAGAGCTCGGCAATGGTCGGCGCTATGCGCTCGATGCGGGTGGCGTCGGTCACCTTGCCGTCGGCCACGGGAACGTTGAGGTCGACGCGCACAAGCACGCGCTTGCCGCTGACGGCGCCGATATCGTCGAGTGTCTTGAAGCCGGCCATGGTTGTTCCTTTTTAGCGAAAACGCGGCGACCTTACCCGGCGCGAAGGACGATGCAAGGGTCGCGTCGATTGCGCGCGC
The DNA here is from genome assembly GCF_006439595.1 of Mesorhizobium sp. B3-1-9. Classification (NCBI taxonomy): domain Bacteria; kingdom Pseudomonadati; phylum Pseudomonadota; class Alphaproteobacteria; order Hyphomicrobiales; family Phyllobacteriaceae; genus Mesorhizobium; species Mesorhizobium sp. B3-1-9. The sequence continues at coordinate 107,248 of NZ_VFTJ01000020.1, read as the reverse complement.
GCAAAAATGATGTCGGCTTGAGACATCAGCCTTCGCCGGTTGCCTTCTGGCTGTCCGGTCCGGGCGCCCCGGTGCCGATCGGCACGTCGTCGACCGCCTGCTTTTCGGCCGGCCTGCGCCAGTTGCGGACGAGCGCGGCGATGCGGTCGCCGATCTCGCCGGCGCTCATGAACACTGGCACGCGCGCGACCGGCGCGGTCGGCTCGAAAGACAAGCCAAGGCCGGCGATCCGGCCTTTCTCATCGACATCGCGCACGATCAGCTCGATTGGGCCGATCACCACGCGGTCGGCATATTCGGGATGACCGCCGAGCCGCTCCGATACCAGCGCGGCGACGGTAAGCTTCTGTTCCGCTTCGGTCAGGCCTGGTCCGTAGGCGGCTTCCAGCTCCGCGGCGGAGCGGGCAGGATCGACGGCAAAGGCGCCGAAGAAGTCGGCATCCTCGGGGTCGACCACGGCGCGGCTGGCAAAAAGCTTGTCGAGCAGGCGCGGGTAGCGGTCCGGCACGAAGATGTAGACCTGATCGCCGGCCGCCAGCCGCCCCATGTCCTGGAAGCGCATCGAGCGCCCGTCGCGCAGCACCAGCGAGGGCCTTGCCCAGCGCGGGATGCGCTCGCCCCGCGCCACCGGGCTGCCGGGCGCGACGCGGTAGGCGAGCAGCTCATGATGGGCCGAGCCCGGCAATTCGAGCTCCACCTTGTCCAGCGGCCCGAGACGGGCCGGCACGATCAGGCCGAGACGCCGCGCCAGCGGACCGACCGTCCAGCCCTGCACCACCAGCGACACGAGCACGATGATGAAGGCGGCGTTGAAGATCAGGCGCCCATGCTCGAGGCCGCCGAGCAGCGGCGTGATGGCGAGCAGGATCGAGACCGCGCCGCGCAGGCCGACCCAGGAGACGAAGGCGACCTCGGGGCGCGGCAGCCGGAACGGGATCAGGCAGAGCCAGACGGCCAAGGGCCGCGCCACGAAGATCAGGAACAGGCCGAGCAGGATCGCCGGCACCAGGATCGCCGGGAACTGCGAGGGTGTGGCGAACAGGCCAAGGATCAGGAACATGATGATCTGCGCCAGCCACGACATGCCGTCCTGGAAACGCTTCAGAATAGTGACCGCGCGGATATCGGAATTGCCGGCAATCAGCCCGGCAAGGTAGACGGCGAGGAAGCCCGAGCCGCCGATGGCGCCGGCCGCCGCGAACACCATCAGCGACAGCGTCAGCACGAAGATCGGCAGCAGGCCGTGGTCGAGGTTCAGCCGCTCGACAAGACGCACGATGCCGAAGCCGCCGAGCACGCCGATGACGGCGCCGAGCCCCATATTGGCGAGGAAGCCGAGCAAAAGGTTGGTGGCCAGCACATTGGCTTCCGGGTTGGCATGCGCGGCGATGATCTCGACCAGGGTGATGGTGAGGAAGATGGCGATCGGGTCGTTGGTGCCGGATTCCACCTCGAGCGTGGCGCGCACGCGCTCGCGCAGGTGGATTTCGCCGGCGCGCAGCAGGAAGAAGACGGCGGCCGCGTCGGTGGAGGCGACGGCGGCGCCGAGCAGGGAGGATTCCAGCCAGCTGAGTTTGAGAACATAGGAAGCGGCGGCGCTGAAGATGGCTGTGGTCAGGATAACGCCGATCGTGGCCAGCGACAGCGCGGGCCCGGCTGCCTGCCTGAGCGCGTTGAGCGGTGTGCCGAAACCGGAATCGAACAGGATGATCGCCAAGGCCAGTGAGCCGGCAAAATAAGCCAGCCGCGCATTGTCGAATTCGATGCCGAGGCCGTCGACGCCGGTGGCAAGTCCGATGCAGAGGAAGAGCAGCAGCAAGGGAGCGCCGAAGCGGAAGGCGATCAGGCTCGAAAACGCTGCGGCGACAATGAGCGCCGTGCCGACCAGCGTCACGAGATAGATCGCATGCTCCATCCGCTATTGCCCCTCCAAATCCCTCTATCTGTCGCTTTAACAGAGAGTGGGGCGAAGGCATGACCAGTGCAAGGCAACGGCGTGGTTTTTGGCTCAGCCGGCCAATAAAAAACGCCCGGCCGAGGCCGGGCGTTTCAAACTGCGGAGCAAGGCTACGATCAGGCGATGGTCTTGCCGAAGGCGACGGCGGTGTCGCCCATGCGGTTCGAGAAGCCCCATTCGTTGTCGTACCAGGACAGGACCGAAACGAAGTTGCCGTCCATCACCTTGGTCTGGTCGAGCGCGACGATCGAGGAATGCGGGTCGTGGTTGAAGTCGATCGACACGTTCGGGTGATGGGTGACGGACAGAACACCCTTCAGCTTGCCCTTCGAGGCGGCGATCAGCGCCTCGTTGATCTCCTGTGGCGTGGTCGAGCGCTTGGCGATGAACTTGAGGTCGACGACCGAGACGTTCGGGGTCGGCACGCGGATCGAGATGCCGTCGAGCTTGCCCTTGAGGTCGGGCAGAACGAGGCCGATCGCCTTGGCGGCGCCGGTCGAGGTCGGGATCTGCGAGAGCGCCGCGGCGCGGGCGCGGTAGAGGTCCTTGTGCATGGTGTCCAGCGTCGGCTGGTCGCCGGTATAGGAGTGGATCGTCGTCATCATGCCCTTCTCGATGCCGACGGTCTCGTGCAGCACGGCCGCCAGCGGCGCCAGGCAGTTGGTGGTGCAGGACGCGTTCGAGATGACGATGTGGTCCTTGGTCAGCTTGTCGTGGTTGATGCCGTAGACGACCGTGAGATCGGCGCCTTCGGCCGGGGCCGAGACGATGACGCGCTTGGCGCCGGCGGTCAGGTGCGCGGCGGCCTTGTCGCGGGCGGTGAAGATGCCCGTGCATTCGAGCGCGATGTCGACGCCGAGCTCCTTCCACGGCAGCTGGGTCGGATCCTTGATCGCGGTGACCTTGAACGTCTCCTTGCCGACCGAGATCTGGTCGCCGTCGACCGAAACCTCATGCGGGAAGCGGCCATGCACGCTGTCATAGCGGAGCAGGTGCGCGTTGGTCTCGACCGGGCCGAGATCGTTGACGGCGACCACGTCGATGTCCTTGCGGCCGGATTCGTGGATGGCGCGCAGGATGTTGCGGCCGATGCGGCCAAATCCGTTGATGGCAACTCTGACGGTCATTGTTCTCTCCCTTGGGGGCTGGAAAGCGGATGGGTCCGCAGTTTCATAACGGCGGAAGGCACAAGAATCCAGCCGCAGAACGTCGCATTTAAATCGATTAGGTTGGTCCAGCCCGGCAAAACCGCCAATCGGTGTTGCCAGGCCCGAGGCAATTCCTACTTGCCGTGCAGACGGGCTTCGACCGCCTTGGCCGCGGCATCGGCGGTGATGCCGAAATGCGGATAGAGCTGTTCGATCGTGCCCGAGGCTCCGAAGCCATGCATGCCGACGAAGATGCCGTCGGTGCCGATCAGGTGGTCCCAGCCCTGGCGGATGCCGGCTTCGATGGCGACCTTCACCTTGGCGTTGCCGATCGTCTTCTTGCGGTAATCGTCGCTCTGCTGGTCGAACAGCTCGAAGCAGGGCACCGAGACGACGCGGGTCGGATGGCCATGCTTTTCGAGCAGGTCACGCGCACCGAGGGCGATCTCGACCTCGGAGCCGGTGGCGAAGATCGTCACCACGGCCTCGCCGCTGGCGGCAGCCAGCTCGTAGGCGCCCTGGCTGGAGAGGTTCTTCGCCGAGTGTTCGGTGCGCACGGTCGGCAGGTTCTGGCGGGTCAGCGCCAGGGTCGACGGCGTCTTTTCGGATTCCAGCGCGATCTGCCAGCATTCGGCGGTTTCGACCGCGTCGGCCGGGCGGAAGACATTGTGGTTCGGGATGGCGCGCAGCGCCGCCAGATGCTCGACCGGCTGGTGGGTCGGGCCGTCCTCGCCAAGGCCGATCGAGTCATGCGTCATGACGAAGATCGAGCGGATGCCCATCAGCGAGGCAAGGCGCATCGAGGGGCGGGCATAGTCGGAGAAGCACAGGAAGGTGCCGCCATAGGCGATCAGGCCGCCATGCAGCGTCAGGCCGTTGATCGCCGCCGCCATGCCGTGCTCGCGGATGCCGTAGTGGACATAGCGCTGGCCGTAATCGTCGGGCGTGATGTTCTTGGTCTGGCTGGTCTTGGTGTTGTTGGAGCCGGTCAAGTCGGCCGAGCCGCCGATGGTCTCCGGCACGGCGCCGTTGATGACTTCCAGCGCCATTTCCGACGACTTGCGGGTGGCGACCTTCGGCTTGTCGGCCGACAGCTTTTTCTTGTAATCGGCGATGACGGCATCGAAGTTCGACGGCAGGTTGCCGGCAAGGCGGCGCTCGAACTCGGCCTTCAGCTTCGGCTCGGCCTTGGCCAGACGGCCTTCCCAGTCGGTGCGTGCCTTGGTGCTGTTTTTACCCACGGCGCGCCAGGCGTCGAGGATGTCGGCCGGAATCTCGAAGGGCGGCGAGTCCCAGTTGAAGAATTTGCGCGCGCCGGCGATTTCATCCGCGCCCAGCGGCGAGCCATGCGCCTTGTTGGTGCCTGCCTTGGTCGGCGCGCCGAAGCCGATGGTGGTCTTGCAGGCGATCATCGTCGGCTTGTCGGAATGGCGCGCCGCCTCGATGGCGTAGGCGATCGCTTCGGGATCTGTGCCGTCGATGTGGCTGGCGTTCCAGCCGGACGCCTGGAAGCGGGCGACCTGGTCGGTGTTGTCGGCGAGCGAGACCGGGCCGTCGATCGAGATGTTGTTGTTGTCCCAGAAGACGATCAGCTTGTTGAGCTTCAGATGCCCGGCCAGCGCGATGGCTTCGTGGGAGACGCCTTCCATCAGGCAACCGTCCCCAGCCAGCACATAGGTATAATGGTTGACGAGGTCGTTGCCGAAGGCTGCGTTCATGATGCGCTCGCCGAGCGCGAAGCCGACCGAATTGGCCAGGCCCTGGCCGAGCGGGCCGGTAGTGGTCTCGATGCCGGCGGCATGGCCGTATTCCGGGTGGCCGGCGGTCTTGGAGCCGAGCTGGCGGAAATTCTTGATCTGGTCGATCGTCATGTCCTCATAGCCGGTGAGGTAGAGGAGCGAATAGAGCAGCATCGAGCCGTGGCCGGCGGAGAGGATGAAGCGGTCGCGGTCGGCCCAGTGCGGCGCCTTGGCGTCGAATTTCAGGAAACGGCTGAACAGCACTGTGGCGATGTCGGCGCAGCCCATCGGCAGGCCGGGGTGACCGGAGTTCGCCTTCTCGACGGCATCCATGGAAAGGAAACGGATCGCGTTGGCCATCCGATCATGTTGTTCACGCGACGTCATGCTTCCTCCGGAAGTGGGTTGGAGCTTGGGAGAACCCTTGGAAAAGGATGCCGGGACACATAGCAGGCACGGCCTTTTAGTCAACAAATCGGGGCGGATTTTGCCGGGCTTGTGATGGCATCGAGCGCCTTACATTAGCGATAGCGGGGGACAGTCGCGAGAGCTTTGTTGACGCGCCCTTCACCCGGTGCCTAATCTTTCCGAGGTAACGCATTCTGAACGCGCGCGATTCGGTGATGGGCAGGGCATAGGACGAGGCCATGACCGGGGAAACGACCCTCAAGGAAGTCATCGCCAGGCTGGGCAAGGCCATGGAAGGGCTGGAAAACGCCGTGGCGGCGAAGCTCGAGCATGAGCGCGATTATTCGGAAGCCGAGGCCGAGGTGCAGCGCATGAACGCCGACCGTTCGCGCCTGGCGCAGGAGCTCGACAATTCCGAAGCGCGCGCCGAGCGTCTGGAAGATGCCAACAAGGAAGTGTCGCGGCGGCTGGTGACTGCCATGGAAACCATCCGCGCGGTTCTGGACAGGTAAGGCAATGGCACAGGTCACCGTTTCCATCGACGGCAAACAGTATCGCATGGCCTGCGACGAGGGCCAGGAAGAGCACCTGATCGACCTTGCCGAGCGCTTTGACCGCTATGTCTCGCATCTGAAGGATTCCTTCGGCGAGATCGGCGACCAGCGGCTTACCGTCATGGCCGGCATCATGGTGATGGACGAACTTTCGGAGCTCACCAAGCGCGTCAAGGGCATGGAGAGCGAGGTGCTGACCTTGCGCAAGACACGCGACGAGGCGCTGACCAAGGCCGACAAGAGCGACAGCGTGCTCACAACCGCGCTCGGCGCGCTTGCGCAGCGCATGGAAGATCTCGCGGCGACGCTCGCGCTAAAGAAAGCCTGAGCGCCCGGCGCCAGCGGTAAATCGAAAATCCTGCCTCCAATTGCGGGCGACGGCGAAAAATTTTCGCCTGCCATGGGCAAGCTTCCTACTCCCGGCGTTTGAACCCTACCCTCATGGTGCTAGAACTAACGTCCGGCCACCGCCGAAAGGGGGTGCGCCGGCGGTTTCACAAAAAGGGTAGGGATAGGTCATGAGTCTTCGTATCAACGATATCGCGCCGGATTTCACGGCCGAGACTACGCAGGGCACCATCAAGTTCCACGACTGGATCGGCGACGGCTGGGCGGTGCTGTTCAGCCATCCGAAGAACTTCACCCCGGTCTGCACCACCGAGCTCGGCACCATGGCCGGCCTGGAAGGCGAGTTCAAAAAGCGCAACGTCAAGATCATCGGCATTTCCGTCGATCCGGTGTCGAGCCACGAGAAATGGCAGGCCGATATCAAGACCGCTACCGGCCAGACGGTGAACTATCCGCTGATCGGCGACAAAGACCTGCACGTCGCCAAGCTCTATGAAATGCTGCCGGCGGGCGCCGGCGACAGCTCTGAGGGCCGCACGCCGGCCGACAACGCCACCGTGCGCTCGGTCTACGTCATCGGCCCGGACAAGAAGATCAAGCTGGCGCTGACCTATCCGATGACCACGGGCCGCAACTTCGACGAGATCCTGCGCGTCATCGATTCCATCCAGCTGACGGCCAGGCACCAGGTGGCGACGCCAGCCAACTGGAAACAGGGCGACGACGTCATCATCACCGCCGCCGTCTCCAATGAGGACGCGATCAAGCGCTTCGGGGCGTACGAGACGGTGCTGCCGTATTTGCGCAAGACGAAGCAGCCTTCGGCGTGATGAGCCTTTTTCCTTCTCCCTGTTAAACGGGGAGAAGGTGCCCGAAGGGCGGATGAGGGGCGGCGCGGCGGTCGAAGATGAGCGCGCGCCTGCTCCCCGGTCCGATTGTTTGTTCTGAGTTAACAACCTCGCAGCCTCGGCGCTGCCCCTCATTGCTGCCCATCCTCCGCTGCGGCTAAGGAGGGTGAACCGGCAGTTCTCCTCGCATAGCGACTGGGAGAAAGGGGCGCGCCACCGCTTTCGCCAAATAAAAACGGCGGCGCCAGATTCTGGCGCCGCCGTTTTGCTACTCAATGCGCGGTGGCTTTACGCCGCCGGCTGCGCCTCGATGGTGCGCAGCGCCTGGATCTGGCGCTTGGCGGCGGCCTTGACCGCGTCCTGCACCTTCTCGAAGGCGCGCACCTCGATCTGGCGCACGCGCTCGCGGCTGATGTCGAACTCGGCCGACAGCTCTTCCAGGGTCAACGGCTCTTCGGCGAGGCGACGCGCCTCGAAGATGCGCCGCTCGCGGTCGTTGAGCACGGACAGAGCGCCCGACAGCATGGAGCGCCGGTTTTCCAGCTCGTCCTGCTCGATCAGCATCTCTTCCTGGCTTTCGTGGTCGTCGACCAGCCAGTCCTGCCATTCGCCGGACTCGCCCTCGCTCGCCCGGATCGGGGCGTTGAGCGAAGCGTCGCCCGACAGGCGGCGGTTCATAGATACCACTTCCGCCTCGGAAACGTTGAGGCGGGTGGCGATCTCGGCGATCTGGTCGGGCTTCAAGTCGCCATCGTCGAGCGCCTGGATCTTGCCCTTCACCTTGCGCAGGTTGAAGAACAGACGCTTCTGGTTGGCGGTGGTGCCCATCTTGACCAGGCTCCACGAGCGCAGGATGTATTCCTGGATCGAGGCCTTGATCCACCACATGGCATAGGTGGCGAGCCGGAAGCCACGCTCCGGTTCGAATTTCTTAACGGCCTGCATGAGGCCGACATTGCCTTCCGAGATCACCTCGCCGATCGGCAGGCCGTAGCCGCGATAGCCCATGGCGATCTTGGCGACGAGCCGCAAATGGCTGGTGACGAGCTTGTGGGCAGCCGTGGTGTCCTGATGCTCGGCGTAGCGTTTCGCGAGCATGTACTCTTCCTGCGGCTGAAGCATCGGAAAGCGGCGGATTTCTTCCAGGTAACGGGCGAGACCGCCTTCACCGGAAACGATACTGGGTAATGATTGGGCCATGATAGCGCCCCTCTCTCTTTGGAGTGGATGCCCCCGAAAAGCGGCGGGCATTCGTCACGGATGCCAAAGGCTCATCCGCGACAACCTGTGTATATAGGAACAAAACCAGAAAAGACAGCATTTGTTCAACACGAAACAGTGTGTCACGCTGAAGTGAACAACGCCAGTCAGGTTTTTTGATGGTCGGTTTGAAGCGTCTTAATGGCAGGTTTCAGAGCTTGCGGAAGCCGCCGACCAATTCCTCCATGTCCCTTGGTATTGGCGCCTCGAACCTCATCGATAGATGGGTAGTCGGGTGCCGGAATTCAAGGAGCCAGGCATGCAGGGCCTGCCGGGGAAAGGCGCTGACCTTGGCTTTCAAGGGTTCGGGCAGCCGGTTGGCCTTGGTGCGGAAGGCCTGCCCGTAATCCGGGTCGCCGATCACCGGATGGCCGATATGGGCCATGTGGACGCGGATCTGGTGGGTGCGGCCGGTCTCCAGCCGGCATTCGACCAGGCTTGCGGTGGCGAAAGCCTGCTGTCCTTCGCCGAAGCGCTCGACGACGCTGAAATGGGTGACGGCATGGCGGGCATCGTCACGGCTTTCCGGCACCACCGCGCGGCGGATGCGATCGGCGGCGCGGCCGAGCGCGGCGTCGACGGTGCCCGTCGGCCGTTGCGGAATGCCCCAGACCAGCGCCAGATAGGCGCGTTCGAGATCGCCGGTGCGGCCGTGGTCGGCAAAGGCCTCCGACAGCGCCTTATGCGCGCGGTCGGTCTTGGCCACGACCATGACGCCGCTGGTTTCCTTGTCGAGGCGATGGACGATGCCCGGCCGCCTGACGCCGCCTATGCCGGACAGGCTGTCGCCGCAATGATGGATCAGCGCGTTGACCAGCGTGCCGGTCCAGTTGCCGGCGCCGGGATGGACGACCAGTCCGGCTTGCTTATTGATGACGATCAGCTCGTCGTCCTCGTAGAGGATGTCGAGGGGAATGTCCTCGCCTTGCGGCTCGGCCGGCTCCGGCGCGGGCACCAGAATTTCGATCCGCTCACCGGCGCTCAGCTTGCGCTTGGCTTCCAGCACCTGCCTGCCGGCGATGGAGACCGCGCCCTGTTTGATCAGCGCCTGCACGCGGTTGCGCGAGAGCTCCGGCCCGAGCCGGGCGGCAAGCCACTGGTCGAGACGCTGGCCGGCGGCGTCGGCGCCGGTTTCCAGCACGACGGCTTCGCCGGCAGCCGATTCCTCGTCCGCCAATTCGTCCTCTATCAATATCGGGGTCTCTTCGTTATGAGCGCTCATCGAAAACCGTTGCGGATTGTCTAGCCATGGCCCGGCCAATCGCCGAAGAAGATGAGGAAAAGCCGCTCGACCCCGCGGCCGAGAACGTGCGCCGCAAGCTCGTCCGCTTCATGATCGTCAATCTCGGCCTACTGTTCCTCGCCCTTATGGTGGTGATCGGGGCGCTTGTCTACAAAGCCCGCAATGCGCCGGTGGCGGCGCCCGCCGGCGATGTCCAGGCTCCGGCCGGCGCGCCGCCGTCGGGCGACATCGTGCTGCCCGTCGGCGCCAAGGTGATCAGCCAGTCGCTCTCCGGCAACCGCCTGTCGATCGATGCCGAGCTTGCCGACGGCAGCCATTCGATCTTCGTCTACGACATCGCCGAGCGCCGCATCATCGGCCAGTTCTCGATCCGTAACAAATGAGCGGCTTTGCCGAACGCCGCAGCGTCGCGACCGTGGCGCTCGTCGTCGCCAATTACGACGAGGCGGTCGCCTGGTATGTCGAGCGGCTCGGCTTCGTGCTGAGCGAGGATGTCGACCTCGGCGGCGGCAAGCGCTGGGTCACCGTCGCGCCGGCGAAGGGCCATGGGGCGCGGCTGCTCCTGGCGGAAGCATCCGGCGAAGAGCAGGAAAGCCGCATCGGCAACCAGACCGGCGGCCGCGTCTTCCTGTTTCTCGAGACCGACGATTTTTCCCGCGACCATCGGGCGATGCTCGCAAAGGGTGTCGAATTCCGCGAGGCGCCGCGCTTCGAGGCCTACGGCACGGTGGCCGTCTTTTCCGATCTCTACGGCAATCTCTGGGACCTGATCGAGCCGAAACGGCAGGGCTGACCGGTGGCGGCCGGCAAAGCGCGCGAAGCGGTCGAAACCCTAGGCGGAGCACTCATCGGCAAGCCAATGAATGCTCCGCTTAGGACTTTTGTTTTGTCGCAGATTCTTGTCGGAAAACCGTACGACACTTTTCGCGAATCTGCTCGGTTGCTTTTTCCCGGCCGCCAGCCTATGTAGCCGGTTCTTGAGCGCGCCCATCGTCTAGCGGTCAGGACACCGCCCTCTCACGGCGGGAACAGGGGTTCGATTCCCCTTGGGCGTACCAAGACAATCAAACAAGCCGAACTTTTTGCCGAACTACAACTGCCGACGCCGTATCGTTTCGGCGAGTTCGGCAAAAGCATCGACTATACCCTCGCCGTTCTTGGCGCTCACGAACTTGACGCTCGATCGCGGCAGCTGGCCGATCTCTTCGGCGCTGCCGGGGGCCTCGGCGAGATCGATCTTGTTCACGAGGGCCCGGTATGGCCTGCCCGGAAATCGCGCCTCGAAGCTGCGGACCAGCTCGACCATGCGCGTCACGGTTTGCGGGCGCGTCACGTCCGACACGACGATCGCGGCCGACGCGCCGGTAACGTAAACGGTGTCGAAAATACGCGTCCCGAAATCGCCGTCGGTGTCCCACAGCACAAGCCGCGCCGCGTCGCCGCCGCGAACCGGATCGGCCGGAACATCGTAGCTCAGCACCTCGACGCCGAGCGTCGATTTGTATTCGCCGTCGAAACGATCGTGCACGAGGCGGTACATGATGGATGTCTTGCCCACACCCATGTCGCCAAGCAGCATGACCTTTGCGCTGAGCATCATTGAGGGCGCTCGGCGCGGAACACGTTTTCGAAGGTGACGCGGCGGTTGCCTTCGCTCGGCACGTCGGAAATCGGCAGCGATGACGAGCGCGAAACCACAAATAAGCGCGCGGGATCGACGCCAAGCGCAGCCAGCTTGCGCGCCACCTGGTCGGCTCTCTTGCGGGCAACTACCCGGTTGGCCACATCTGTCCCAGTGTCGTCCGCGTGCCCTACGACACGGATTCTCAGATCGTTGCCGGCGAGAAGCCCGGCAAGATTGGCAATCTGCTGCCCAGCCTCCTTGTCGTCGGCGAAGGCGTCGCCTGTGCCAAAGAAGATTGCCGTCGAGGCCATGAAGCGGTCGAGCCGCTCGGCCGGGCTGTCGACCATCGATTGCAGGGCGTCGTATTGCTGGTGCCTGGATTTTGTCTCCTCGGCGATCGCCGCGCGTGTTTCATCAATGCCCGCCCGCAGGCCGGCAAGGGATCGCAGCTCTTCTTCGCTTGGCCCGCGCGTCTGGTCGATGCGGGCCTGCAAGCCCGCGAGGGACTGCTTCTGGCCGGCAACCGCTTCGCCGGTCTCGCCGGCGGACTTCTGCAAGCCGGCAAGAGATTGCCGCAGCTCGGCGATCGCCTGGTGGTTTTCGTCGATACCCGCCTGGAGGCCGGTCACCGATTGCCGCAGGGCTTCGATGTCGGCGCTGAGCGCCGCCACCTGCTCCGTGCCCGGCACGACGCCGATCCGGCCGACGACCCGATAGGGCGCTGCGGCCTTGGCCAGGGCGTCGATCAGCGGAGCCGTCTGCACCTGGCTTGGCTCGATGCCGGAGACCGAGACGCTGCGATTGCGGTGATCAAAATCCAGGCGCAGGGGAAACGTTTCCAGCAGCGGTTGCTTGCCGGCCAGTTCCTGGAGCGCATCGTTGGTGCGCCGCTCCAGCATCGTGCGGGTCCAATAGACGCTCGCCAGCCATGCCAGCCCGGCGGCGACGAGAGCCGCGAGGACGAACAGGACGACCTTTCCGGCCCGACGTGCTTTACGCTCCGCGGCGGGAGCGGCTTCGATGGAGGCGGCCAGCGACGCCAGCATGGCGGCGTCGCAGTCGAGGCCGCGATCCATGTTCTCTATCGTGTCGAAGAAAAGCGAATTGATCCTGTCATTGTCGGCGGGGCGAAGCGGGCCGATGCATTCCGCGGCCAGGATGAACCGGGGCGAGGCGCGAAGCACGATTTCGCGTCCGCCGAAATCGAGCTGCTGCAGATTGCCCTCTCCTGCCAGAGCCTGGACGGAAAATTCCAGGATCGCTGCGACCATCGCGCTCAGCAGGTCGGCCCGCTCGTCGGAGGTTTCTTGCCTCCTCCAGTCCGCGACGAGGCGACCGTTGCCGCGTTCGATCATCAGCAGCCGGTTGACGCGCGGCGGACTGGCGTTTGCCAGAACGAACTCGCTGATCGGCCGGCCGGTCGCCAGCGACTTGACGCGCCCGATCCACAGCTCCGTCGATGTCAGGGCGTTGAGGCGCTGCTCCAGCCGCGCGACGAGTTCCTTGAAAGCGTTCGCCACGGCCGCGCTGACCAGCCTGCCCGTGATCGGGTAGAGCGCATCGACCATGAGGTCGCGCGAGTTCCTGATCTCGCTGCGGATCGCTGAAACCACCGATGGCGCAATGACGTTCGCCAGCTCGCGCGGCCGAACGACTTCGGCGCGCTCCAGCGCGGCGACCAATATGTCTGCCGTCGCCGTTTCCAGACGGTCGGGGCTGCCGATATATTGCTGAAGCAGGGCGACGTCCGCGCCCAGCGCCTCGAGGCGCGCCGCCTCCGTTTGAAAGAGCAGTTTTCTAAGCTGCTCGATCTCACGGTTCTGGCCGGCGGCGGACGTCATGCTACTTTCCCGCGCGGCCGGACCCTAGCCCGCTGATGGTTGCTCCAAGCTCCGAAATCGCGGCGCCGATATCCCTTTGCGAGGCGAGCCGCTTCTGTTCGGTTTCCCGCTCCAGTTCCAGGACGTGCGCCTGGAGCGTCGCGAGCTCCTTGGCAAAGTCCGCCTGGAGCTGCTTGATGGTGGCCTGCATCTCCTCGCGCAGGTCGGCAAGGTTGCTCTCGAGCGACCGCTGCGCGCCTCCGAACAGGAGATTGCGAACCTGGTCGATCGTCGCTTCGGCATGGATTTTGGCTTCGGATCCGTTCGCGGATGCGGCTCCATCCGCGGCTTTTGCGGCTTGCTCGGCGGCTTTCATGTTCTTTCCTCGGTTCTCACGCTCACTGATACGGTGACGACCGTTATATCAAATCCTAATTCGTGTGACAGGCAATCGACTTATTACCTTCGTGGGAGCTATCTCGCGTCGATCGTGGCAATTGTGCCGCCCTGTCAATCGTCACCTATCGCAATGACTGCTCGCACGCCAGTCGCCCTTCGGGGCTGAATCGAATCCGAGCTGAATCGAATGCAGGCCGAGCAGCCCCCGCACCGGGAAAGACGCGGAGCCGCCTTGCCAGGAGCGATGCCCGGTTCGAGGGCGATCCGGCTGCTGCCGAATATGACTTTCGTCATCTCCGGTCCTGACCTTCGTCAGGTGTCGCAACCCCTTGAAACGCTCTAGATCAGCACGCCGGAACGCTGCGCTGCGGCGGACGTGATTTTTCGACGGGAGGTTTCCAGATGGGATTTTTGGACAGTCTACAAAGCGCCTTGCAAGGCGAACAGCAGGGCGGAGGCTCGTCACTCTTGGCCGATGCGCTGACCAGCGTCGGCGGTTATCAGGGTGTGCTTGCCATGCTGCAGAAATCGGGTCTCGGCGACCGTGTCGAATCCTGGCTGAGCACCAATGCCGCAAATCTTCCGATCGCGCCCGGCGAGATCAAGGCGGCCCTTGGCGACCAGCGTCTTCAGCAACTGGCGAGCCAGTTCGGGATTCCGCTGGACCAGGTGGCCGCCGCCCTGGCGCAGCATCTTCCGGCCGCGGTCGACCAGGCCAGCCCCGACGGGGTGCTCGCGACGCGGAGCGGCTGAAACTTACGGGCAGCGGTCATCCAGACATAGCTTTGCGGCGACCAGGCCGCGCGGTTCGACGGCAGTCGCTGTCCAGCCGGAAACGAGAGGGCAAGCGTGTGAGCAAGCAGGACGAACTGATCAGCAAATATGCGGCGGACCTGAGGGTCAAATGCGGCCTTACGGCGGATTTGGATCTCTTGACGAAGGTGACGAAGGGCTGCGGTCCGGCGATCTACGACAAGGACGCATCCACCGTTTCGGCCTCGGATAAGGAGGAGCTGGAACGGGTCAAGAAAAACTTTCTCATCAAAAGACTGGGGCTGACGGCCGATGCCGGCCTGGACGCGGGGCTCGCCATGGTCATCGACCAGTACGGCCGCACCAACCGCAACAAACACCGCCCGGTCTTCTACTACCTGCTCGTCAAGCATTTCAGGCGCGAGAACGCCTTCGCCTGACGGCGCAAACAGGCAAATGGGCTAAGAGGAGATGGGGATGCTCAAAGAATTCCAGGAATTCATTTCCAAGGGCAATGTGATGGACTTGGCCGTCGGCGTCATCATCGGCGCCGCCTTCGGCAAGATCGTCACTTCGCTGGTCGACGACATCATCATGCCGATCGTCGGCGCGATTTTCGGCGGGCTGGACTTCAACAATTACTTCTTCGGGCTGTCTTCGAACGTCCACTCGACCGCGCTGGCCGATGCCAAGAGAGAGGGCGCCGTCTTTGCCTATGGCAGCTTCATCACTGCCGTGCTGAACTTCCTGATCCTGGCCTTCATCATCTTCCTGATGGTCAAGGCCGTGAACAATATGCGCAAGCGTCTGGAGCGCGAAAAGCCCGCGCCTGCCGCTGCGCCGCCGCCGGCCGACGTCGCGCTGCTGACCGAAATCCGCGACCTGCTCGCGAGAAAATAGCGGATTTGTTCGCGGCGGCCGGACCCCGGTCCGCCCGCCCGCGATTCCGCTCCAGCCTGCGTCGTTTCTCGATCTCTTGCCACCCAGGGCCATCAGCGGAAATCTCCAGCACCGCCTTCCGCTTTCAAGGTCGCCCACGCGCACCATGGGCAAGGCTTCGGACATGACGATCGTTGTGGAATTGCTGACGAAGGTCGACGAGACCATGCGGGCCGTGAAACGCCATTTGGCTGAAGTGGATGCCGAGCAGATCACGCGCGCTCATACGCCTGCTTGCGGCTCGACCATCGATCGGCAGCGCCGGGATGGTCCTGACCATACTGGCGTTCCGTGAGATCGAAGCTCGCAATCGGGCAAAGAGCTAGCCGTTCGGAGCTGCAGCGAGGCCGTCGACCGGCGCCTCCCTCGACCTGCCGCCAAGAGCAGGAACTCGGGCAACAAGACTGCCCGTGGCTTCCCCGCAAAAACCTCGGAGCCGCGGGCCTTTTTGCGCGTTCGATCGCCCGGCAGGTCCGGTGGGAGAAACCCAAAGGTCGCGGCGCACCGAACGGCCGTTCAGCCTATCGTTTTTATGGCCAGTTCGGTCCGGTTCTTGGCGCCGCACTTTTCGAGGATCGTGCTGACGTAGTTCTTTATCGTACCTTCGGCCAAATGC
This sequence comes from Mesorhizobium sp. B3-1-9, assembly GCF_006439595.1. NCBI lineage: Bacteria > Pseudomonadati > Pseudomonadota > Alphaproteobacteria > Hyphomicrobiales > Phyllobacteriaceae > Mesorhizobium > Mesorhizobium sp. B3-1-9. The sequence goes on along the minus strand of NZ_VFTJ01000020.1, from coordinate 91,592 downwards.
AGTTGGGCGCCGATTTCGCCATTGCTCTTGCCTTCGACGATCAGTTTGAGGATTTCGTTCTCGCGCGCGGTGAGGTCGCCACGCAACGGCGGGCTCGCCGGGGCGTGGCGCGGACGCAATCGCTTGAATTCCTCAAGAATTTTCGCGGCGACACCGGGTGAAAGCGCGGATTGGCCGTTCGCCACGGTCCGGATCGTCGCCGCGATCTCGTCGATCCTCGAGTCCTTCAGCAGATATGCCTTGGCTCCGGCGCTGACAGCCTCGAAAATCAGGTCGTTGGTCTCGAACGTGGTCAGGACCACGATGCCGGTTCCTGGAAATTCGCGCAGGATACGCTGGGTTGCCGTAACGCCGTCGGCGCGCGGCATTTGCAGATCCATCAGGACGACGTCCGGGCGATACCGGCGCGCGAACTCGATCGCCTGCTCGCCGTCGGCCGCGGCGCCGACAATTTCGAAATCGTCGTTTTGCTGGGCAAGCAGCGTGGCAAGGCCTTCCCGGATCAATGTCTGATCCTCGGCGATCAGCACGCGTATCCTTTCGGATGTCAGGCGCGGATCGGTCATCTTGCTACACCCCCAACTTTCTACGCACCCACGGCGCCGGACCGGTCGTTCGTTGCCGGCACGGTCAGGGGAAGGGTCGTCCGAACCAGCGTGCCCGCCCCCGGCGCGCTTTCCACCGCGCATTGTCCCCCCGCGAGCTCGGCGAATTCGACCATTCCAATCAGCCCGAAATGTCCCTGTTTGGGGATCGTCCCGTCAAAGCCGCGTCCGTCGTCGCGGACATCGACAATGAGTCTTGCGCCAGCTTCGGTTCTTTCCACGGCCGCGTCGAACCGGACCCGTCGCGCCTTCGCATGCGCCTCGACGTTGCGCAACGCTTCGCCGACGATACGCCGAACCGTCGTCTCGTGATCCTGCAGCCCGGGGCGGGCTCCATCATCGATTTGCATGGAAACCTCGATGCCGGTCTGCTGCGCGAAGTCCGACAGCATCTTCTCGACATCCGAACCCGGTTCGAGGTCGTCGGGCATCCTGAGCCGGGCGATGGCGTCGCGCGCCCGCGCCAAGCCGGTTATCGCGGCTTCCTCGGCAATTGCGAGCCCGTCTGAAACACGGGCTGGATCGGTCGCCAGGAAGTGCCTGGTCAGCCGGATTTGCGTCAGCAATGCGACGATCGAATGCACGAGCGTGTCGTGGAGGTCGCGCGCCAAGCGAAGGCGCGTGCGGGCGAGCGAGGCGAAGCGCACCTCGGAATTGGCGGCTTCGAGCTGCTGCTCCATCAAGCGTCGGGCGCGCCGCTCGCTTTCGAACATGATCTCGGCCTGGCGCGCCGTGAAGTCGGGCATCGCGATCACGACGTAGTGCGATCGATCGCCATTCCACAGGATGACCGCGGTGACGGGACGGTCCAGCCCCGGCAATTCGGCCCGCACGCCCGACAAGGCGATCAGATCGCGGCGTCCCTCGGACAAGGCCGCCATCTCGGCCTCCATCCCGACCAGGAGCGTGCACAGGCAGCAGTCCGCTCCAAGGGCGGGGAGCCACTCGACCAGGCGCCCCACTTTTTGCTGAACTGTCCTGTCGGCCCGCAAAACAGCAAGCCCGATGACTTCCGCTTGCGCGGCCGGCAGTAATTCTGTGCCGATATCGATCATTCGTTCTCGCAAAAACAGCCGCAGGACGCGGCAGTCGACTTTGACGTAAGCCCGAACCGGCCGCAAACGAATATGACTTTCGTCATCATCGCCCCTGACTTTCGACAGATGTCACGCCCCCGCCAAAGGGGCTAGGTCGAAGGTCGTCGACATCGGCAACCTGTCGACGTGGTTTGAAACGATGATCTTCGTCCGGTTCGCCGGCACGACGGGCTCAGACCGAGGGAGCTGGGGTTGCCGCGATTTCAGCACTGGGAAAAGGAACCGTGGACGTGGAGACGGTTTCGGCAGTTGCCGATCAGCTTTCAGATATTGGCGCTTCTGTCGGTAGCCGCGATCCTGTCGATCTCATTTCTGATCTTCGTGCTTTTTATTTTCAGGTAATCGAGGCTCCGTCTCGAGCCGCGCAGCAAGCCAAACCCGAACGCCGGTCGCCATGAAGCTAAACGTCCAATTCATCAAGCACCCAGGCTCGAAAGAGCGCATGGTCGTGCTGCCGGAATCCCAGTTCCGCATACTCAAGCGGACCGCGATGGCGGGTGTGAGCGAGCTCGATGAGCCTGCCCTCAATAGTCCTTTGCCCAAGCGCGTCCTCGACAGGATCGCCGCCGGCGAGAACCCGGTTCGCGCCGTCAGGGTCCTGCGCGGCCTGAGCGGAAGGCAACTCGCCGCCCAAGCCGGAATAACCCCGAGCATGCTGTCGCAGATAGAGCGCTCCGGAAAGACGGCCTCCACCCGGACCCTCAAGGCAATCGCGCACATCCTGGATGTGCCCCTCGGTGCCATTTCGCCTCATCTGTCCGCTGGTATCGGCGGCGTTCCGGCCGATACCGGCAGGACCGTGGCGTGGATCCTGACCTGAGGATCGAGACGCCCGCGGCGGCGCCGCGCGCGCTTCGAGATCGGCAGGCAAAGCGTGGGTGAGTGAGATGAACGCGACAGAGAGCCGTTCCCCGTGGCCGCTGAGGGGGATCTCCGAGTGGCGAATGGCCGTCCTGATCGGATGCGGCTGTTGTCTGATGCTGATCGCCATCGGTTGGCTATCAAGCGTTACCTCTTCCGCCGCGCGTGATCCGGATCCGCTTGCCGTCAACACCGCTGGCAAAGAGCAGCGCATCGTTCCCCGATCGGGGATCGACTTTGCCTGCACGGGGCAGAACTGGGGTCATGAATCGAGTGAGTGCCTGGCCGCCATCCGAATCCAAACCGGACAGCAGCGATCGATCCGCATCATCGCCGACGGCGGCAACGGCTCGCAACCGCAGTGAAGGCCCGGCGGCGCTTCTGGCGTAACGTCCCGGATTGAATTAGCATCCCCTCATCAGCGCTCCGGCCGCGATCCGACAGGATGCGGAATGCGGAGCGCACGAGAACCGGGCGGTGGTCGCGTGCCGAGGCTGATCCGAGCGCGGCCAGGCACCTGGAAACCGGCAAGGCGCAAGTGCAGGCGGGGAGGAGCCAATGCGGAAGCTGCAGTCGCAAGGCGTTCATCACATTACGCTGGTCGGTGCCGGGCGCCAGACCTCGATCGACTTCTGGGAGGGCGTGCTCGGCATGCCCTTCATCTTCGAGCAGCCCAATCTCGACAAGGCGAGCGAAAGCCATCTCTATTTCGATCCGGGCGACGGGCGTTTGATTACGGTCTTCACCGACGAGACTCGGGTCCCCGTCAAGCGGCGGACACCGACCGATATCGGCTGCGTCCACCACATCGCGTTCTCGGTGTCGCGGGTCACCTTCCTGCAGGCGGTCGCCCGGCTCGACGAGCGCGGCATCAAGCACAGCGGTGTGAAGGATCGCGGTTTCATGGACTCGATCTATTTCGAGGATCCGCTGGGGCTGTTGATCGAGCTTGCTTCCTACCGCTTCGAGCCGCCGGCCGGCTTCACCCATGCAGACGTCCTGATGGAGGCGCACAAGATCCGCGTGGCGCGCGGCGACTACAACATCGCCGAACTGCATCTGGCCGACGCCATCCAGGCGCTGGTCGAGCGGTCACGCGAAACCCTGTCGGAAAACAGGGCGGCTAAAAATCCTTATTAACCGGGTCAGAGGGAGGACCGACATGGCAAAAGCTGCAGCGAAGAGTGCAAAGAAACCCGCGGCCAAGGCGGTGCCGAAAGCGGCGGCCAGGCCGGCCGCCAAAGCTTCGGCCAAGGCGGCGTCAAAGCCGGCGGCAAAAGTGGCGCCCAAAGCGAAGCCGGCCAAGAAGCCCGGCGTGAAACTCAGCGTGCTGAGGCCGAGCGTCAACAACATGACGGTGCGGGTGTTCGCGCGCGCGGCCGGGCTCGATCCGACGGAGACCGATGCCTGGGGCCATACGCGTTCGCCCGAATTCCTGGCGCGCAATCCGGCGCATCTGACGCCGATGATCGAGGATAAGGGCCTGCCGCGCGGCGTGCTGTGGGAAAGCTGCGCCATCATGCAGTATCTCGCCAACAAGCACGGGCTAGATAAGTTCTATCCGAAGGCGCCGGCCAAGCGGGCGATGATCGACAGCGCCATGTTCTATCTGGTCGGCACACTTTATCCGTATGTCGCGCGCGCGACATATCCGGCGCTCGGCTTCCCGCAATATGCCGGCGAGGTCGGCCACGGCGACGCCCATCCCGACAAGAAATCGGAAGCGCAGAAGGCGGCGATGGCTGCGATCGCGGAGCCGCTCGAGGTGTTTCATTCCTTCTTCCGCGACGGCAAACCGTTCATCGGCGGCAACAACCCGTCGATCGCCGATATAAGGCTGGCGGCAACGCTCGAATTCCTGGCGGTCATCGACTACGTGCTGCCCAAATGGGCGAACGAGTATATGGCGGCGCTGGAGAAAAAGCTCGGCAAGGCTTATGCCGAACCCGCCGGCGACGTGCGCGGCTACATCGCGCATGTGAAATCGCAGGCCAGGGCGTAGCAGTGCCTCGCGGGGTTAAGGTTTCGTTTACCTAAGGCCTGTCTACTGGTCGCAGTCCTCGCGGCGACCACGGATGTACTGGCGCCATGACGAGGCAAGGGAAAGGTCGGCTCCGTGCCGGCCTTTTGCTTTTTTTTCGCGGCCATCGCGCCGCAATCACGACAGTATGATTGCGGTGCCGACGGGCGGGCTGAAAGCCTATTGTCATCTCCGTCATGGGTCGTACGATGCCGCCAGGCGGTTGAGCGATGGCAACGAGGAATCCGCGATGAACATGGCAAGATCCTTGATGATGGCGGGCGCGCTGTCGATCGCGCCGTTTCCATCGGCCGCCGCGTCGCTCAGCAGCATGAACGAGGTCGGTGCTGCGTTGCTCGCCTGCTGGACACCGCCGGCCAATTCCGACAATTCCTCGGTCACGCTCAGCTTCAGCTTCAAGCGCGACGGCACGCTGATCGGGCCGCCGAGGACGACCGCCATCCATGTCAGCGGCGACGACAAGACGCGCAAGGCCTATGTCGATGCGGCGACCAAGGCCCTGAACGATTGCCTGCCGCTCAGCTTTTCGCCGTCGCTGGCGCAAGGCGTTGCCGGAAACGTCTTCACGCTGCAGTTCAATTCGCCGAAGACCTAAAACGCGTCGCGCTGAAACGGATTCAGGCGACGCGCTTTAGCCACTTGCACTTTCCTGGAAGTCCTCTAAGGCGCCGAGCCCGGCCGTGCCGCGCTCAAGTCAACCGCGTGCGCGCCTGACCTGGGCGTGTTTTTCCAATTCCGGCATCTCGAAGACGTAATCGTTCCAGGCGGAGTCCGGGATCTGCCCGGCCAGGTAGCAATCCAGCAGAAGGCTTTGTTCGGGGGTAAGGGGTCTCGGCGCCTGCTCATGATCCAGCCCAAGAGAATGGATCAGGTTCCTGGTCAAGCCAGAGACGGTGAAGTGAATGGACATCTTCAGTCTCCTCTGCACTGCGCGGCTCACATCAACGCCAACAACGTTTATCGCCGGTCAAAGGTTTCATCAGCAGTCCGTGATCGCGCAGCGGCCCCGCTTTGGCCGCCCTGAAAATGGTTTTTCGGCTACTGTCTCAATCTTGAAATGAAAGCGTAATATTCGCTTCACAAGCTTTAGCGTAACACTTGGATCATATAGGTGAGCTCCCGGCTAAGCTTTGTGTATATGAGTTATCTCTCAATTAGCTTGTATCAATTAAATCTTCGAACAGGGGTGGCGCCCGATGACGAGGTTGCGGCTTCTTAAGATATCATTGCTGGTGGTCATGGCGATCTTGGCGATGACGCAGGTTTCTTATGCCGATTCTTGCTCGGCGCTGAGAAGCCAGATCCTGTCCGGCGGCCGCGACGCGGCGAGCCCCGAGCTTGGGCAACTGCGGCGCCAGCTCGCCGCGATCCAGGGGCTGGAGAGGCAGCGCCGCTGCATCGCCGTCGGCGCCGTCGGGGGCTTCTTCAATGCCTGCGCGGATCTTGCCCGGAATCGGACCGAGGTGCAGCGCCGGATCGCCAGCATCGGCAATTCCGGCCGCGACTCCTCCGGGTTGCAGGCGAGATACGTGGCGCTTGGCTGTCAGGGGGCTCCCAAGCGGCAGCAGGCGCCGCAGCAGCAGGCGTCCAACCCAGAGGCTTCCACCCCGGCATATGGAGGGAATGCGATGCTGTTTTGCGTTCGCCTCTCGGACGGCTATTTCTTCCCTGCACCGAATTCGCAATTCGCGCGAGGCGGGGACCTCAAAGATACGGTCGATCAATGCCGCTACATCTGCGACGATGCGGGTGTCGATCTCTATACGCTGAGCGATCCGAGCCTTGAGACCGACCAGATGGTCGCGGTCGAGACGCGCAAGCCCTATACCGAACTCCCAACCGCCTTCCGCTATCGCGATGCCGCCGAGTTCAAGGCCTGCGACCTCAAGCGCTACTCCCAGCGAGTGGCCGAGCTCAGGGCGCGCACGGTGAGGCCGCGCAACATGGAAAACGCCATCATTCCCTTGCCGACATCAAGGCCGGACATGGGCACGGTCTCGGAGATTCCATCGAGCGGTGCTCAGGGCGCGGGAGCGGATGCGACCAGCTCGATCGCGCAGCCCGAGGCGCTTGTCCCGGCAGATGCAAAGCCGGTGCGCGTGGTCGGGCCGGCCTTCTTCCCCGCGAATTGATCGGGCCATCTTCCCCTGCCTTGCGGCAGGGCCGCCTGGCTATTTTGACCAGGCAACATTATTCGCAGACGACCCGGTAGCGCCTGCCGTTTTCGCCGACATTCCTGCAGGCGAGGGGTCTCTGCTCGCCGGAAGACTCGTCCGGCATGTCCTGGCTCAGGGATGGCGTCATCGAAGCGCGCCTGGGGTAGCGCCGGACGGCCGGGCCCGGCGGCGGGCCTGGCGGCAGAGGAAAGACGTCCGACGCGATCTGCCGCGGCCCGGTCGTTCCCGGCGGCGCCTCGTCCCAGACACGCCTGACATCCATCCGGCTGGGAACGATCACCGTGCCGTCGTCGCTGCGCACGCAGCCGCCCGCTGCAAGCAGCGCCGGGCACAGGACGAAAGCCGCGATTCGACCAAACATTAGCAACACCTCAGGCACCTTATAATGCGTCGTTGCCTCTATCGCCAACGGGCGGATTATCGCAGCCGGCGCCACAACCGGAATCTGGCTCAACGGGACCGGCGGCAGGCGGTTGCAATCATTATGGTTAGCGGATCGTTAATGCTTGTCGGGCACATTCCGCCGACGGACCGGCACGGTTCGGTCCTTGGGGGTAGGAATGGCGGACACGGACGGAACTGTCGAGGCGGACAGCGCGCGGAGCTTCAACAAGGCGGATATGCGCGACAACGGGGCCTTTCTCGGTGGCGTCCACGATATGGCCGGGACTTCGGAGGCGCTTGCCAATCTGAGCCTGATGGTCGATTCGATGCCGATCGGCGTCATCGTTCTCGATGCCGAATTGCGGGCGGAGGTGGTCAACCGGGCATTCTACGATTTCTGGAAGATCGATCCGCGGCGCGCTCCGGCCGGCAGTCGCTTTCGCGACCTCATGGAAGCCAGCCGTGACGCCGATCCGTTCGGCGGCGAGGAACAGGCCTGGCAAAGCCATGTGGCCGAACGGGAGGCCGAAATCCGCGCCGGAGCCGCGGGGTCCAGGCAGTTGCCGCGCAAGGACGGCCGCACACTGATCGCCTCGCTGGCGCCGCTTCCCGGAGGCAAGCGGCTGATCTCCTATGTCGACATCACCGACATGAAACAGCGCGAGACAGAAGCGGAGGACGCACGCAGGAACCTCGCCACCGTGCTGGAGTCGCTGCCGGCGGGCGTCATCATCTACGATCGCGACGATCGCTTCGTCTTCGCCAACCGCAAGCTGCAGGATACGCTGCCGGCGCTGAAGCCGGCCTGGCAGCCGGGCCGCACATTCCGCGAGGCGTTGTCTCTCGGCCATTCGGTCGGCTACTTCCGCTCGAGCGGCGACGCCGAAATCGACGGTCTGTATGGCGTCGACACCGAACGCTGGCTTGACGCCATGCTCACGCGCTACCGTTTGCCGAGCTCCGCCTACGAACGCCTCAACGCCGACGGGCGCTGGTACCAGGTCTATGACATGCGCACCGACGACGGGACGTTCATCGGCGTGCGCGTCGATATCACCGACATCAAGACGCGCGAGAAGGCGTTGCGCGACTCCATGCGCCAGATCGACCTCTACCGGCACGTGATGGACGAGCTGCCCGTGGCCGCCTTCATCAAGGCCGACGATCTCAGCATTGAATTCGTCAACAAGGCCTGGTGCGCGCTGACCGGCTTCGCCAAGGACGAGGTGCTCGGCAAGACGGATCGCGAGCTTTTCGCGTCGGAAGAGGCGGACGGTTTCAGCAATGACGACACCGACGTCGTGGCGACCGGCTCGGGGCGCGAGATCGAGGAGGCCGTCACCCACCGCGACGGTACGGTGCGGCAGCTGATGACGCGCAAGAGCCGGCTGGTGGCGATCGACGGCTCCGTGCATCTGGTCGGCTCCAGCACCGACATCACCGACGTCAAGGCGCGCGAGCAGGCGCTCCGGCAGAGCATGAGCGAGAACGAGGTGTTCCGCAGCCTCATCGACAACGTGCCGGTGTCGATCTACGCCAAGCGCTCGGACCTCAGGCAGTTCTACGTCAACAAGGGCTGGTGCGATCTCACCGGCTTCAGCAAGGAAGAAGCCGTCGGCAAGACCGATGTCGAGATTTTCGGCGCGGACGGCGAAGCCTTCGTCGCCAGCGACCTGGCAGTGCTGCGCACCGGCGAGACGCAGGAGATCGAAGAGACGGTGACGATGCCGGACGGCAGCGTCAGGCACCAGTTCGCCCGCAAGGGCGCGATGATCGCCTCTGACGGCTCGCTCTATCTGATCGGCTCCACCACCGACATCACCGAGCTCAAGCAGCGCCAGGCCGAGCTCAGCGAGGCGCGCCGGCGCGCCGTGCTCGCCGACCGGGCCAAGTCGGAATTCCTCGCCAATATGAGCCACGAGATCCGCACGCCGATGAATGGGGTTCTTGGAATGGCAGAGCTGCTGGCAAAGTCGGACCTCGATCCGAAGCAGAAGACGTTCACGGACATCATCGTCAAATCCGGCAACGCGCTGCTCACCATCATCAACGACATCCTCGACTTCTCCAAGATCGATGCCGGCCAGATGGTGCTCGACCCGGCGCCCTTCAATCTCGCCGAGGCGATCGAGGACGTGGCGACGCTGGTGTCGACGCGCGCCAAGGAGAAGGACCTCGAGCTCATCGTTCGTGTCCAGCCGGGGCTCGACGGCCAGTTCGTCGGCGATGTCGGCCGGATCAGGCAGATCGTCACCAACCTGCTCGGCAACGCCGTGAAGTTCACCGACGAGGGCCATGTCCTGGTCGACGTGACGGGCGACCGGGTCCCCGCGGGCACGAAGCTCACCATTTCCGTGACGGATACCGGTATCGGCATTCCGGAAGACAAGCTGAAGCTGGTGTTCGAGAAATTCAGCCAGGTCGACACCTCCTCGACCAGGCGGCATGAGGGCACCGGGCTTGGCCTTGCCATCACCTCGCGGCTGGTCGAGATGATGGGCGGCGAGATCGGCGTCGACAGCGCCGAAGGCAAGGGCTCGACCTTCTGGTTCACCGTCACGCTGCCCAGGGCCGAGCAGGGCGGGCAGCGCATCATGCCGGTCGATGTCACCGGCGCACGCGTGCTCATCGTCGACGACAACGCCGTCAACCGCTCGATCCTGAGCGAGCAGATGGCGTCGTGGACGTTCGATTCCTGCGCGGCCGAAAGCGGCGCCGAGGGGTTGAAGGTGCTGATTGCCGCCGCCGCCTATGGTGTGCCGGTCGATTGCGTGGTGCTCGACTATCAGATGCCCGGCATGACCGGCGCCGAGATGGCGCGCATCGTGCGCAACACGGCGGGCCTGGCGCATACGCCCATCATCATGCTGACCTCGGTCGACCAGTCGCTTGCCGGCACGGCCTATCGCGACCTCGGCATCGATGCGCAGCTGATCAAGCCGGCGCGCTCCTCCATTCTCCTGGAAACGCTGGTCTCGACCATCCAGCGCCACCGCCACAGCAGCACGGCCGCGCAGCCGCAACCCGCCATTGGCGCCGGCAGCTCCCCGCAAGCCGCTCCGGCGCAGACGGCGGCATCGGACCGCGCCATGCTGCAGCCGCCGCCGGCGCGGGCACGTCCACGCCCTGCCGATGCGGAGCGCGGGCTCGACATCCTCGTCGCCGAGGACAATGAGGTGAACCAGATGGTGTTCACCCAGATCCTCGGCGAGACCGGTTACCGCTTCGAGATCGTCGGCAATGGCCGCAAGGCGCTCGACGCCTTCGGCAGGCTCAATCCGCGCATGATCCTGATGGACGTGTCGATGCCGGAAATGAACGGGCTGGAGGCGACGGCCGCCATCCGCAGGCTCGAGGAGGACATGGGCACGCATGTGCCGATCGTCGGCGTCACCGCGCACGCGCTGAAGGGCGACCGCGAACGCTGCCTGGAGGCCGGCATGGACGATTACCTGCCGAAGCCGATCAGTCCGCGGGCGCTGCTCGAAAAGCTCAAGCGATGGCTGGGCTCGGACGTCGAGACCCGGCGCAACGCAGGTTAGAGCAATATCGGGAAAAGCGTGAAACGCTCAAGCTCCGGCGCCTTCGCGTAGCCGTCCGTCCCGGAACTGCGCGAAATCAAGAGTCAAGGCGGATTTTAGCCGGCTGGCGGGCGCAGGGCGTTGACGCATGCGTATGGTGCGATCGCACCATACCAAAGCAAACGCCAAGCTCGGACAATCACGACATTGATTCCGCTCTTCGGTTACGGGCGGGAGCAGCGACCGCCAACAAGAAACAGCGTCGACTCTACCCCAACGGACCTGTTTTCGGCGATGGCCAGGCCATGATCCGCTCTGGCATTCAGGCAACGCACTCTCGTCCGGATTTTATTTCCCGGCGGCCATCATCCGGCCGCCGGGATAAATTTTGTTTCAAAAGTCAGACAAGTTACTGATTCCCGCGGCAAACTCCGGCCGGTCCTTCGAGGCCGCCGCGGACCCTTCCGAGCATCCCCGTTCAGGCGTTACCGGGCTGACACGAAACTGTCATGCGACTGTAATAATCGAAGGCTATTGCGCTCACCGGGCGCCGATAGAACGGGTGCCGAAAGACCATCTTCCGAACAGGAGCAGGCCACATGAGACATTTCATCCGCTCGGCGGCCGTTGCGATTGCAATGGCTGCGGCATCAACCCTTAGCATCTCCGCCGCAATGGCAGCCGATATCTCCGGCGCCGGCGCCACTTTCCCCTATCCGATCTATGCGAAGTGGGCCGACGCCTACAAGAAGGAGACCGGCATCGGTCTCAACTACCAGTCGATCGGCTCCGGCGGCGGCATCAAGCAGATCAAGGCCAAGACCGTGACCTTCGGCGCTTCCGACGCGCCGCTGAAGGGCGAGGATCTGGACTCCACCGGGCTCGCGCAGTTCCCGATGGTGATGGGCGGCATCGTTCCGGTCGTCAATCTCGAAGGCATCAAGCCGGGCGAACTGGTGCTCGACGGTCCGACGCTGGCCGACATCTTCGCCGGCAAGATCACCAACTGGAACGACGAAGCGATCAAGAAGCTCAACCCCGACGCCAAGCTGCCCGACCAGGCGATCGCCGTCGTCCACCGTTCGGACGGCTCAGGCACCACGTTCAACTTCAGCTACTACCTGGCTGACGTCAGCGCCGACTGGAAGTCGAAGGTCGGCGTCAACACCGCGCTCGAATGGCCGGTGGGCATCGGCGCCAAGGGCAATGAAGGCGTCGCCAACAACGTCTCGCAGACCGGCGGCGCGATCGGTTACGTCGAATACGCCTATGCCAAGCAGAACAAGCTGACCTACACCGACCTGGTCAACAAGGACGGCAAGAAGGTCGAGCCGACCGCCGCCGCGTTCTCGGCCGCCGCGGCCAATGCCGACTGGAGCTCGCAGCCGGGCTACGGCGTCATCCTGGCCAACCAGGCCGGTGCTGAATCCTGGCCGATGACGTCGGCCACCTGGATCCTCGTCTACAAGAAGCCCGACGACACTGCGGCCACGACCGAAGCGCTCAAGTTCTTCGCCTGGTCCTATGCCAAGGGCGACGAGCTGGCCGCGGGCCTGGACTACGTTCCGATGCCCGACGCGGTCGTGAAGAGCGTCGAGGAAATGTGGGGCAAGGACATCGTCGACGCGAGCGGCAAGCCGCTTTACTCCGGCATGTAATTCCTAGCGAATAAGGAGGGCGTCTCCGGCGCCCTCCTGTCTCTTTCGAAATGCGAGGGGCTAAATGACAGCCGTTTCCGACGCCGCGACATCGTCCGCCCTGCGGACCAGGGAAGCGACAGTGCGCCGCTTCGCCTTCACCGACATGGCATTCCGGACGGCCACGCGCCTTTCCGCCATCCTCGTGCTGGTTCTGCTCGGCGGGGTCGCGATCTCGCTGGTCGCCGGCTCGTGGGAGGCGCTGTCGAAGTTCGGCTTCTCCTTCCTGACCACCGAATCCTGGAACCCGGTCACCGAGAATTTCGGCGCCCTGGCGCCCATCTACGGCACCATCGTCACCTCGGCCATCGCCATTCTCATCGCTGTGCCGATCGGCATCGGCATCGCCATCTTCCTGACCGAGCTCTGCCCGCGTCCGCTCAGGCGCCCGATCGCCATCGCGGTCGAGCTGCTCGCAGGCATTCCCTCGATCATCTACGGCATCTGGGGCCTGTTCGTTTTCGCGCCGTTCCTGCAGACGACGATCCAGCCCTTCGTCATCTGGCTCTTCAAAGGCATCCCCGGCCTCAACAGCCTGTTTGCCGGCCCGCCCTACGGCATCGGCCTGCTGACCTCGTCGCTGATCCTTGCCATCATGGTGCTGCCCTTCATCACCTCGATCACCAAGGACGTGTTCGACACGGTGCCGGCGGTGCTGAAGGAATCGGCATACGGCATCGGCTGCACGACCTGGGAAGTGACCCGGCGCGTGACCATCCCCTATACCCGCGTCGGCATCATGGGCGGCGTCATGCTCGGCCTCGGCCGCGCGCTCGGCGAGACGATGGCGGTTACCTTCGTCATCGGCAACGCGCACCGCATCAGCGCCTCGCTGTTTGCGCCGGGCACGACGATCTCGGCGACCATCGCCAACGAATTCACCGAAGCCGACGGCAATCTCTATACATCCTCGCTGGTATCGCTCGGCCTGATCCTGTTCATCATCACCTTCATCATCCTCGCGCTTGCACGCTACATGCTGTTGCGCATCGATAGCCGCACGGGAGCCTGACCGATGTCGACTGCCGCATCGCTTCACCAAAGCCGCAAACGCAAGAATGCCGTGATGATGGCGCTGTGCGTCGTCGCGGCTGGCATCGGCCTCGCCTGGCTGGCGCTGATCCTCGGCGCCCTGCTCTACAAGGGGCTCTCCGGGGTGAACCTGGCGGTGTTCACTGAAATGACGCCGCCGCCCGGCGACGCCGGCGGCCTGCTCAACGCCATCTACGGCAGCATCGTCATGACGATCATCGGCATCGTCGTCGGCACGCCGATCGGCGTGCTGGCCGGCACCTACATGGCCGAATATGGCCGCTTCTCGAAGCTTACGACGGTGGTGCGCTTCATCAACGACATCCTGTTGTCGGCGCCATCGATCATCATCGGCCTGTTCGTCTATGAGCTGATGGTGCGGCCGATGGGGCACTTCTCGGCGATTGCCGGCGCCGTCGCGCTGTCGATCCTGGTGATCCCCGTCGTGGTGCGCACCACCGAGGACATGCTGAACCTTGTGCCCAATGCGCTGCGCGAAGCAGGCGCCGCCATCGGCGCGCCGCGCTGGGTGGTGATCCGCTCCGTCGCCTACCGCGCGGCAATGTCGGGCATCGTCACCGGCATATTGCTGGCGATCGCCCGCATCTCCGGCGAGACGGCGCCGCTTCTCTTCACCGCGCTCAACAACCAGTTCTGGTCGAGCAATCTCAATGCGCCGATGGCCAGCCTGCCGGTGACCATCTTCCAGTTCGCTCTCAGCCCTTACGAGGAATGGCAGCAACTGGCCTGGACGGGCGCACTCATAATCACCCTGACGGTTCTCGGGCTGAGCATCATCGCCCGCAGCCTAACCGGACGCAGAGAGGACAGATGAAACCGATGTTGTCCACCGACCTGAACGCAGCCGACACGACCGTCGAGAAGGCCAAGATCGAGGTCAAGAACCTCAATTTCTACTATGGCCAGTCGAAGGCGCTGAAGGACATCAACCTGTCCCTGCCCGAGCGCAGCGTCACAGCCTTCATCGGCCCGTCGGGCTGCGGGAAGTCGACGCTGCTGCGCGTGCTCAACCGCATCTACGAGCTCTATCCGAAGCAGAGCGCCGAGGGCCAGGTGCTGCTCGACGGCAAGAACATCCTCGACCGCTCGCAGGACCTCAACCTGCTGCGCACCAAGATCGGCATGGTGTTCCAGAAGCCGACGCCGTTCCCGATGTCGATCTACGAGAACATCGCCTTCGGCGTCAGGCTCTATGAGAAGATCAGCAAGGCCGAGATGGATAGCCGCGTCGAGCAGGCGCTGAAGCGCGCCGCGCTGTGGACCGAGGTCAAGGACAAGCTCAACGCCAGCGGCCTCAGCCTCTCGGGCGGCCAGCAGCAGCGCCTGTGCATCGCCCGTACCGTGGCGGTGAAGCCCGAGGTCATCCTGCTCGACGAGCCGGCCTCGGCGCTCGATCCGCTGTCGACCGCCAAGATCGAGGAACTGATCGACGAGTTGCAGGCCGACTACACGATCGTCATCGTCACCCACAACATGCAGCAGGCGGCGCGCGTGTCGCGGCAGACGGCGTTCATGTATCTGGGCGAGCTGGTGGAGTTCGACCGGACCGAGAAGATCTTCACCTCGCCTCGCGAGAAGCGCACGCAGGACTACATAACCGGCCGCTTCGGCTGAGTTCATACGAGGACATCATCATGGCCGAACATACCGTCGCCTCCTTCGACGAGGATCTGAGGCAGATCAGCCGGCTCATCAACGACATGGGCGATCTCGCCAGCTCCATGGTCGGCGGTGCGACCAGGGCGCTGCTCGAGACCGACAATGCGCTGGCGCAGCGCGTCGTCTCCGACGACGCCATCATGGACGCTCGTCAGCGCGAGCTCGACGACCGCGCCATCACGCTGATCGCCAAGCGGCAGCCGATGGCGGACGACCTGCGCAACGTGGTCGGCTCGATCCGCATGGCGGGCGACCTTGAACGCATCGGCGATCTCGCCAAGAACATCGCCAAGCGTGTCGGCTCGGTCGGCGTCAGCGCCGCGCCGCGCGACCTCACGCATTCGATCGATTCGATGGCGCAGCTGGTGCTGATCCAGGTGCAGGCCGTGATCCAGGAATATATGGTGGGCGATGCCACGGCGCTGGCCAAGCTTCGCAACGACGACGAGCGCATCGACGTCAAATACACGTCCGTCTTCCGCGAGCTGTTGACCTACATGATGGAAGACCCGCGCAACATCACCGCTTGCACGCATCTTCTGTTCTGCGCCAAGAACCTCGAGCGCATCGGCGACCATGTGACCAACATCGCCGAGAACGCCTATTATGTGCTGACCGGCACGCAATTGCCCGCCAATCGTCCGAAGCAGGACGAGACCGCAATGTCGGCGCCGGCGGCCTGACGAAAAGGTTACCCCGATGATCGCGCCACGCATCATGGTGGTGGAGGACGAGGAGCCGCTGGGGGTGCTGCTCCGCTACAATCTCGAATCCGAGGGTTACCAGGTCGAAGTGGTGACCCGCGGCGACGAGGCCGAAATCCGCCTTCAGGAAAACGTTCCCGACCTGCTCGTGCTCGACTGGATGGTGCCGGCGGTTTCCGGCATCGAGCTCTGCCGGCGTCTCAGGATGCGGCCCGAGACCGAGCGGCTGCCGATCATCATGCTGACGGCGCGCGGCGAGGAAAGCGACCGCGTGCGCGGCCTCTCGACCGGCGCCGACGACTATCTGGTCAAGCCGTTCTCGACGCCCGAGTTCATGGCGCGCGTCAAGGCGCTGCTACGCCGCGCCAAGCCGGAGGTGCTGTCCAGCGTGCTCAAGGTCGGCGACATCGTGCTCGACCGCGAATCGCACCGCGTCTACCGCAAGAAGAGCGAGATCCGGCTCGGGCCGACCGAGTTCCGCCTGCTCGAATTCATGATGCGCCATCCCGGCCGCGTGTTCTCGCGCAGCCAGCTGCTCGACAATGTCTGGGGCGAGACGATCTATATCGACGAGCGCACCGTGGACGTCCATGTCGGGCGCCTGCGCAAGGCGGTCAACAACGGCCGCATGCCGGACGTCATCCGCACCATCCGCGGGGCGGGCTACGCGATCAGGGAGGATTAGTCCCTGGACGCCAAAGTCCTGACGGGTCAGGCACTTCCAACAACCACGTTGATGGGTAGCCGAGACGCTTGTACTTCGTCATCCACGGGCGGAGCAAGGAGCGTAGCGACGCAGCGCAGACCCGAGGATCCATTCCGTGACTTCCACGCGCCGCTATGGCGCAGAACTCTGCACCGCTGCACCGTACGATCGAGGTAACGGCATGGATTCCAGGGTCTGCGCGCGTCGCTTCGCTCCTTGCTCCGCCCTGGAATGACGAAGTCGCCGTGGCTTCGGCCAATCTCCAACGTTGGTGCGATTCGCGGCTTCAGCGCCACGTTCGCTCAGGCCACGTTCTTCCCGGCCCCCGCTCTGGCCTGCACCCCCGGCGCGAAAATCTCCTGATCGACGAAGGTCAGCGCGCGCATGGCGCAGCCTTCGCGGATAAGCGGCAGTTCGTTCGGCTCGGTGTCGAAGGAGATCGATTCCGAGTGCTGGCCGCCGGCGGTCTGGGCGATCGCCTCTCGCAGCGCCGGCTCGATCAGGTCGAAGGCGGCCGCGCTTACGCCGACCATGGCGACAGGCGCCGGGTCGATAAGGGCGAACAGGCTGCCGAGGCCGAAACCGAGTGCTTCGCCGGCCCGGCGATAAGCCTCCCGCTCGGGTCCGTCCTCCTGCCGGGCTTTCGCGGCCAGCGCGCGCATATCGGCGTCACCGACGTCGGTCGGCGTGGCATCCTCGCTTATTCCCATGGCGCTGCGCCAGATCGCGTAATTGCCGGCATAGGCCTCGACGCAGCCGCGGCGGCCGCAGCGGCAACGCGCGCCGCCCGGACGATGGATCATATGGCCGAACTCGCCGCCGGAGGAATGTGTGCCGCTGAACAGCGCGCCCTTCAGCACCAGGCCCATGCCGATACCGTGCGAGAGCAGGATGGCGATGAAGTCGTCGCGATAGCGCTCGGGATCGCGCCATTGCAGCGCCACCGCCATCATGTTGCAGTCGTTCTCCATGGTGGCGGGAATACCGAATTCCCGTTCGAGGAGGTCGGCGAAAGGGATGTCGGTCAGCGGCGTGATCGGCGACCACAGCATGGCGCGTGAATGGGAATCGGTGATGCCCTGAATGCCCATGGCGATGCGGGCGACGCTGCCCACGTCGAGGTCGGGATCCCCCAGCCGGCGCCGGACGATCGCCATGCATTCGCCGATCAACTCGTCGCGGGGCATGACAAGCGTGTCGAGGCGCTGCTGCTCCTCGGCAACCACCTGGCCGGCATAATCGATCACGGCGACCGACAGGAAGTTCAGCGACAGCACCACGGTCAGCACCGCGGCGGCTTCGGGGTTCAGCGCCAGACCGATCTGCGGCCGGCCGCGTTTCAACGCCGTCGGCTCGCTGGCCTTGCTTTCGGTGAGAATGCCTTCCTGGATCAGATCGGCGGAGATCGCCGAAATGGTCGAGTGGCTGAGCCCGGTGGTGGCGGCAATCTCCGTGCGCGAGGGCTGGCCGGCGCGGCGCACGGCCGAAATCACCATGGCGCGGTTGCGCCGGCGCAAATCGTCGTGACGGATTCCGACCGACATCGTCTCGCACGTCCTCCCAGTCATCGCGGCCTTGTGATGATGATGCCATGGCCTGTCGGTGACATGCTAGGGATAGTGGCAGAAGCCGCAGCCTGTGTCATTATTTATTGCGGATGTCGAAAAAAATACCCTGACCCATCAAAACCCATCAGAATCGCAGTTGACAGCGTCGTTTTGCTGGACCACTATTTTTTTGAGGCTCGAAAAAAAGCCTCTGTGCCGGCCTTCGGGCCAGTCTGGGTCGCGCCGCACAGGCGCAGGGAGGAAATCATGAAGAAATTCGCAGCCGCCATTCTGGCGGGCGTTGCCATGTCGCTGACGCTGGCGTCGGTCGCCGAGGCGAAGGACAAGGTGATCGGCGTGTCGTGGTCGAATTTCCAGGAAGAGCGCTGGAAGACTGACGAAGCGGCGATGAAGGCCGCCATCGAGGCCGCCGGCGACAAGTATATCTCGGCCGACGCGCAGTCCAATCCGGGCAAGCAGCTGACCGACGTCGAAAGCCTGATCTCGCAAGGCGCCAACGCGCTGATCATCCTGGCGCAGGATGCCTCGGCAATCGGCCCGGCGGTGCAGAAGGCGCTCGATGAAGGCATTCCGGTCGTCGGCTACGACCGCCTGATCGAGAACAAGGACGTGTTCTACCTGACCTTCGATAACAAGGAAGTCGGCCGCATGCAGGCCCGCGAGGTGTTCAAGGTCAAGCCGGAAGGCAATTATGTCTTCATCAAGGGCTCGGGCGCCGATCCGAACGCCGACTTCCTGTTCTCGGGCTCCATGGAAGTGCTGAAGGAGGCGATCGACAGCGGCAAGATCAAGAATGTCGGCGAGGCCTATACCGACGGTTGGCTGCCCGCCAACGCGCAGAAGAACATGGAGCAGTTCCTGACCGCCAACGACAACAAGGTCGACGCGGTCGTGGCGGCCAATGACGGCACCG
Source organism: Mesorhizobium sp. B3-1-9 (assembly GCF_006439595.1). Taxonomy (NCBI): domain Bacteria; kingdom Pseudomonadati; phylum Pseudomonadota; class Alphaproteobacteria; order Hyphomicrobiales; family Phyllobacteriaceae; genus Mesorhizobium; species Mesorhizobium sp. B3-1-9. The sequence continues at coordinate 72,606 of NZ_VFTJ01000020.1, read as the reverse complement.
CAGGCGGCGTCGTCGCGGCGCTGACGGCGCAAGGCCTGGCCGGCACCGTTCCGGTCTCGGGCCAGGACGGCGACCACGCGGCGCTCAACCGCATCGCGCTCGGCACGCAGACCGTGTCGGTGTGGAAAGACGCGCGCGAGCTCGGCAAGAACGCCGCCGAGATCGCCTCGCAGCTCGCCGACGGCAAGAAGATGGGCGACATCGCCGGCGCCAAGGACTTCACGACGCCCGGCGGCAACACCGTCAAGTCGCTGTTCCTGACTCCGATCGCGATCACCAAGGACAATCTCAACGTCGTCATCGACGCCGGCTGGATCAAGAAGGACGAAGTCTGCGCGGGCGTTGCCGCCGGTAGCGTCAAGGCCTGCAACTAAGTCTGCCGGCTCTCGATCAAAATCCCTGCGCCGCGGCCTGAAAGCCGCGGCGTTTTCTCAAAAAGATTTGTGTTTCCGCCTCTGGCGGATAGCTTCTAGGCTTGGCCAGGCATCCGCGCCAGACGGGCAGGCCGGCGGGAGGAAATCATGACCGACACGACGTCTACGACGTGTTCGAGCTCGCCGACCGGGTCTGCGTGATGAAGAACGGCCAGGTGGTCGGGACCGCGCGCACCACCGACGTCACCCAGGACGAGGTGCTCGGAATGATCATCCTGGGCAAATGCCCGCCAGGCGCCATTCCGGGTCCAGGCGCGCTGAAGATCGCGGCATGATGATAGCCGGCTAATTAACGACTGCGTGATGTACCAGCCGCAGTGATGATTTGACCGCGCCATTGTGTTGGCGCGGAGACTTGCCCATAAAGGTCGTCGACCGTCCACGGGCCGCATCCTTGATTTGAAGAAGCTCTTTCCGATCGTTGCCTTCGTCGCCGTCGCGCTGATCAGCCTGACGATGGCGGGGTTTGCCTATTTCGCGACGCAGGAGGCGGCTCGGATCAAGTTCGAGGGTACCGCCGATGACGCGCTGAGCCGCATCGAGAGCCGCATCGACCTGCATCTGTCTCTGCTGCGTTCGACGCAGGCGCTGTTCGATGCCCGCAACGGCGACATCTCGCGCGGCGAATTCAAGGCCTTCTTCACCGCGCTCGACATCGACGACAATTTCGCGGGGCTGCGCGGCCTCGGCTTCCTGAGGCTCGCCAAGACCGGCGACGAGGCGGCCGTGGAACGCGACATCCTGCACGACCATGGGTCGGCGCATCCGATCTATCCCGCCACGACGCAGCAATGGCGAACGCCGATCGTGCTGTTCGAGCCGCTCGACACGTCCAACCAGTCGATCATCGGTTTCGACATGTTCACCGAGCCGGTACGGCGCGCGGCGATCGAAGAGGCGATGGCGGATGACCAGCAGCATGCGAGCGGCATGATCCAGCTCGGCCAGGGCGCCGGCGTGGCGCAGACCTTCACCGGATTCCTGGTTTTCGTGCGGCTGAACGTCGAAACCGCGCCCGACGTCATCAATGCAAGCCGCTCCTCGACGGCCGGTTTTCTTTACGTTGCCTTCCGCGCGCAGGACCTGTTCCAGGTCGCGCTCAGCCATTCGCCGCTGCTGCCGGTCAATGTCGAGGTCTATGACGGCAAGCCCGAGGCCGGCAATTTGCTGTTCCGTTCGGAGGCGCCGCCGGCGGAACGCATCGGCGCGAAGCTTTTGGCACGCCGCGATATCGTCGTGGCGGGCGAGCCGTGGACCTTGTTGTTTCGGCCTACAAGCGCATTCGAGCCGCCGTCCTCGCGCGCCATCCCGGTGATGCTCGGGCTGTTCGGCCTGCTGCTCGCCGGCGCCATCGCCTTGGTGGCGCGCTATCAGGAACGCGCCTATGACGCGAAATCGGCGCTGCACGAGGCGACCGAAAAGAGCCTGCTGGAAAAAGACCTGATCCTGCAGGAGATGAAGCACCGCATCAAGAATTCGATCACCCGCGTTTTGGCGATCGCGCGGCAGACGGCCTCGCAAGCCACCGACGTCAAGGAGTTTTCGGCTTCGTTCTCGGCGCGCCTGCAGGCCATGGCGGCATCGCAGGACATGCTCACGCGCTCGCGCTGGCAGAAAGCCGATCTCGGCGACCTGCTGCGCATCGAGCTCGGGCAGGTGTTCGGCAAGGACCTTCCCGAAGGCGTGTTGTCAGGGCCGAAAGTGCTGCTGGACGAGACGACGACGCAGGCGCTCGGGCTGACCTTTCATGAACTCGCCACCAACGCGCTGAAATATGGCGAGGCCGGCGGTTCGGCCAATTCGGTCAAGGGAAGCTGGGCTCTCAAGGTCGACTGGAGCGTCGAAGGCCGCGACCGCGAGAGGACGCTGGTCCTGAACTGGCGCGAGGCGGGTCAGACGGAACTGGAAGCGCCAGTCAAGACCGGCTTCGGCACCAAGTTGATAGATCTCAACGTCACACGTGAATTGCGCGGCACGATCGCGCGCGATTATCACGACAATGGATTGAAGGTGGAAATCAGGATCCCGCTGATCGCGTGAGCGGGCCAACAGCCCTAGGCTGGCGAGTCAGCCATTTGAATTCGAAGAGAACCGGAGGCCGGCTACCCGCCTCCGGTTCTCTTCGCTAAGGAACTAGTTGCAGCGGGCCCGGTAGGTCGTGCCGTCATGGCGGCGATACACGCAGTAGCCGTTGCGAAGGTTGCGAACCAAGAGGCCCGACCCGGCGCCGACGGCCGCGCCGATCAGCGCACCCTTGCTGCCGCCGACCAGGCCGCCCACACCGGCGCCGATCAGGCCGCCGCCGACAACGTCCTGCTCGGTCGTGGTGCAGCCGCTGACGGCGACCACAGCAACCATGGCAATGATCATCTTCCGCATAGAATTGCTCCTCACTTTTGTCCTCACTTTCGGCAGTGCCAGCGACCGTTTAGCATGAAAAAACCTGTTTTGCCTGCCAGATTCTACTGTTGCCTAACATAGTCTTTTTCGGAGCGCTCGCCGTTCGACGCGACAAGCATGCCGGACACCTCCAGCGATGCTGCCAGCGTGCCGTCGGGCCGCACGTTCCAGACGATCCGGTCGTAATCGTCCTCCAGCGCGGGATCCACGGCGAGGCACTTGCCGATGATGCGGGGGGCCTGACCCTGCAGGTCGCCGAGGGCGAATGGCCTTTCGGCGACGCAGGCCTGCGCCGTCTCGAAGACGCTGACGGGCACTTCGAGTTCCCGGCAATCGGCCATCGTGCTCGAACAGCCGACGACGAAGAGCAATGCGGCGATGTGTTCCATGGCTCCAAACCTCTCGCCGCCAACAACGAATCTCGGCGAACAAAAGTTCCGGGGCCGGAGCCTGAAGCGCTCCGCGCGAAATGGCGGCGCGCTGAAGTCTGGACGTCAAAGCCGCATGCGGGGTCAGAGCAGTTGCCAGGCCGCAGTCAGGGCCACGGCGGCCAGAAGCGCGATCGCGCCCAGGCGGAGCGAAAGATGCGACGACCGCGACGCCGGCGGCGGCTCGGCATCCTGGAAGCCGCTCATCGAGACGCGGGCGGCCTGCTCCAGCCTGTTCATGTCGGCAACCATCATTTCAGTCTCCCCAGGTCGCGCCGGGGACGCGGATGGGTTTCCGGCGCATCGTCAGCCGGGAGCACAGGATCGGACTTTATGGTGAACAGCAGGTTAAGGGCCCCCCGCCGGCAAAGCGCTCCCTCTCCGTTTTGACGCAATTCCGGACGGACAGCTACGGCGAAGCCGCCTAACAGCGCGTCGCGCTGAAGCGGATTCACGCGACGCTTCAAGGCTTTGTTTTCATGCATGTCGTTATCGCAAAACCGCTGCACACTTTTGCGCGACACGCATTAGCCTGACCCGTTGCACACTTTCCTGGAATTGCTCTCACGCCATCGGCGGCACCATCAATCCGTCTCGAAATTCCCGTGCGGGACGGTGAGACGGTATTCCATGCGGTCCTTGCCGATTTCCAGCGTCGCTGAGCCATTCAGCGACATCGGCACGACGCGTTCCAGCGCCACGCTGCCGAAGCGCTTCTCATTGCGCGGCGCGTCGTCGACCGCCTCCGTCCAGGTCAGCAGAAGGTTGGGCGAGGTTCCGTTTTCGGTCTCGAGCCTGGCGCGAACCTCGACATGGCCCTCCGGCCGCGACAGCGCGCCGTAGCTCACGGAATTCACGGCCAGCTCGTGCATCGCCAGGCCGATATGCAGGGCGGCATTGGGGTTGAGATAGGGATTTTCGCCCGCGAACCGCAGACTGTTGGCCAGATCGCTGCTGTAGCGGCCGACCTGGCCGGAGACGAGCTCCTGCAGCGCCGCTCCCCGCCAGTTGGAGGATGTGACCAGATCCTGCGAGGATGAGAGCGATTGCAGCCGGCCGCGAAACCGCGCCAGGAACTCGCCGAGCGTCTCCGTATAGCGTCCGGTCTGAGTGGCGATGCTCTGGATGATGGCCAGAAGATTTTTCGATCGATGGCTGACTTCGCGAAGCAACGCCTTCAGCGTCTGCTCGCGGCGTTTCTGCTCCGTCGTCTCCACCATCGTGGTGACGACGCCGAGGACGTCGCCGGCGTCGCCACGGTCGGCATCGATCCAAAGCTGGAACCAACGTACGCCCTGGTGTCCCGGAATGCTGAGCTCGAGCTGGTCCGCGTGGCCGGATTCGATTACCTTGAGTTTGGCGGCCCTTATGCGTTCGGCCTGCGCCGGCGAGAGCAAGTCCTTGCCGGCGGCTGTATCGGACGCCCAGGGCGCGTTCATGTTGCGCGCCCAGACCGTTTCCATCTGCCGATCCTCGTAGACAACCGAAATCCCGGCATTGTGCAGGGCATGAAGCAGGGCCCGCCCCAACTGCATCCCGCTCTCCGAGGGATGCATCGCGATCACTTCGGCGTTCTGCTTTTCAACCCTATCTTTCGTGGGACCCTCGGAAGGCATTGGAACATCCCGCACTCGGTCCTGGAACGGCTCAATCCGCAACTGGTTCCGCGTGAGCCAGCGCCTTGAAATCGCAGTGGCCTTGAAATCGCAGCGGCCCTGAAATCGCAGGGGGCTCTCCAAAAACGGTCCGCCGGACGGTGCTCTTTCGAGGCGCCGTCCGACGGTGGCTGGAAACCGTTTGAGGGGTGCGGCTTCCAGTGTCGCGGTCAGGCTCTCCTAAAAAGGCCTGCGATGAGCGAGATCACCAGGAAGGCGAGGAAAATGAAGAACAGGATCTGCGCGATGCCCGCCGATGTGCCAGCGATGCCGCCGAACCCAAGCGCGCCGGCGATGATCGCAACTACGAGAAATACGAGCGCCCAGTACAGCATGATGCGTCTCCTTCTTACGTCGGGAAAAGAACGTGGCTCGGTGTCGTTTGTTCCACCATTTGCTGAAAAAGACGATCCCCTTGAAAGGGCTTTTCAGACCGCAAACGGGCCAGGCGTCACGCGCGGCGGAGGGCCTCGCATGACGCTCGAGGTCCAGGCTCCGGAAGGATCAGGCGGCGGCCTTGGCCTGACGGTCGAAGAACAGGGCCTGGCTGATCAAAGCCTTGACCATGTCGGGATTGAACGGCTTGGTGACCAGGAAGGCCGGCTCGGGGCGCTCGCCGGTCAGCAGGCGTTCCGGGAAGGCGGTGATGAAGATCACCGGCACCGGCGTCGAGGACAAGATCTCGTTGACGGCCTCGATGCCCGAGCTGCCGTCGGCGAGCTGGATGTCGGCCAGAACCATTTTCGGCCGCGTCCTGCCGAACACGGCCACGGCCTCGGCATGCGTGCGCGCCGTGCCGACCACACGGTGGCCGAGACTCTCGACCATCTCCTCGATGTCCATGGCGATCAGCGGCTCGTCCTCGATGATCAGCACGTCGGTCGCGACCTGCCGGGAAATCTCGTTGCTCGCCTGGGCAAGCAGTTCCGAGAATTCGTCCTCGTCTACATCGAGGATTTCCGCCGCCTCGTCCTCGCTGAAGCCCTCGACGGCAACCAGAAGGAAAGCCTGCCTCGGCAGGGGCGCGATCGCATTCAGATTGGCCGCGGCCCGCTGCTCCCAGGCGGTCTGGGCCTGTTCCTGCGGCACGCGGATGGCCACGGAGGTGAACAGTCTGGCGAAAACCTTGTACAGCGCAATACGGTCGCTCGAGGCTTCGGGGAAGATATTGGTATCGGCGATGATGGCTTCCAGCATCGCCGCGACCAACGCGTCACCGCTCTCCTGCGATCCCGATACCGCCCGCGAGAAGCGGCGCAGGAACGGAAGATGCGGCGCGATGGTTGCGGACAAACTCATTATCGACGTCTCCCTCAAATGACGTTGCACGTTCAAGGCCGCACTGATTGCATGCCCCTGAAAATCAAACGCCGGCTTTCGGAAAAAGTTCCGCCGGCTGTGGAACTAAATTAGCAAGCGAGCGTTTCGGGATTTGGGATGGGCAACCAGACGAAGGTCCCGCTTGCGTTGTGGTTTGAAGTCGAAGAGCGGTTCAGGCGCTGGAAACTAGGGCGACTATGAAAGAAATGAAGAAAAAACAATTGGCTGATGCCGCAAGCAGGCATCGGAACGGGGACGGTAATCCGCTTGGGGCAAACTCAGAGATAGCCCGCAAGCTCAAACAATATTATGACGAGTTGGTCTCGGACCATGTGCCGGACCGTTTCGCTCAGTTGCTCAGCCAACTGGAACAGACCGAACCTGCCCAGAAAAAGGACTGAGGCATGGCGGTGGTATCCCAGAGCTTCAAGACCGAGTTGCTCGGTGCGATCCCGAGCCTTCGCGCCTTTGCCGTGTCGCTGACGCAGAATGCGGACCGGGCCGACGACCTCGTCCAGGAAACGCTGGTCAAGGCGTGGGACAAGCATGAGAGCTTCCAGCCCGGCACCAATCTGAAGGCTTGGCTGTTCACCATCCTGCGCAATGAATTCTATTCGCAGATGCGCAAGCGCGGCCGCGAAGTTCAGGACAGCGACGGCATCATGACGGCCAGGCTTGCCGTTCACCCGGCCCAGCATGGCCAGCTCGACCTCAAGGATTTCCGCGGCGCGCTCGAGCAGCTGCCCGAGGACCAGCGCGAGGCCATCATCCTGATCGGCGCCTCCGGCTTCTCCTATGAAGAAGCCGCCGAGATCTGCGGCTGTGCCGTCGGCACGATCAAGAGCCGCGTCAGCCGGGCGCGCGCCAGGCTCCAGGAAATCCTCAAGATTTCCGGCGAGGACGAGTTCGGGCCCGACGCGATCTCGGCGCAGGTCACAGGTTCGAACGCGGCTTGAACCGACCGGTTACGATTGCGATTGCAAGGATGGCCTCAGGCCGCCTTTGCCCGGCCGCAGGCCATGGCCAAGGCTTCGATCAGATCGTCGCCTGAGTAGGGCTTGGCGATCAGCCGGATATCCGGAAACGAACCCTTGATCTCGTCCGAATCCGAATAGCCGGAGGCAAATACGAACGGCACGCCCTCGCTGCGCAGCCGCGCGGCGAAATCCAGAGTCGAGACGCCGCCGAGCATCAGGTCGACAACCGCCGCGTCGAAGCGCGCAGGCAGCGCCTGCCCGTCGATCTCGCCGAGTTCACGCGCGATCGTCACATCCGCGGCGCCGTGGTCGCGGCAAAGCTGCTCGACATCCATCGCGATCAGGAACTCGTCTTCCAGAACGAGAATACGCAGTCCATCAAGCAGCGCTGGCACTTATCAGTGTCTCCTCGGCAGGACCGCACTCATGCGCGGAATTGGCCGCCATGTCATTTAAAAAAGACATGGATCCCAGCCTCACGGAACCCCTGCCGGTCTCAGGCGTTTCCTTGCGCCCATAAGGGCAGGGATTTCGAAGAGGGGTCGAAATGTCCGGCCAAAGCGCACGCGCGGCTGCCAGCCGTCAATATCCTTGTGAAAAGTGCCCGTTGCGGCCGTTGCCGGCGTTCCGTGAGTTCGACAAGCTGGAATTGTCGTTCATCGGCACCTTCAAGCGCGGTGAACTTGCGGTCGACAAGGGGGCGACAGTCCTGGTCGAAGGCAGCCACAGCGCGCATCTCTATACCGTGCTGTCCGGCTGGGCGTTCCGCTACAAGCTTTTGCCCGACGGACGTCGGCAGATCCTCAATTTCTCCATGCCCGGCGACCTCATCGGCCTGCAGGGAAGCCTGATGGGCGAGATGCAGCATTCCGTCGAAGCGCTGTCGCCGATGCTGCTGTGCGTCTTCGAACGCGACCAACTGCAGGAACTCTATCGCAACCATCCCGGCCTTGCCTATGACATCACCTGGATCGCGTCGCGCGAGGAGCGCATGCTGGACGAGAACCTGCTCAGCATCGGCCGCCGCACTGCGCTCGAACGAGCGGCCTATCTCGTCGCCTTCATCGCCGGTCGGGCGCGCAGCGCCGGATTGAATGGCAAGACACCGGTGCAGATTCCGATCACACAACAGCATATCGCCGACACGCTCGGCCTTTCGCTGGTCCATACCAACAAGACCATCCGCAAGCTGATGGACCGCAAGCTCGTGATGTGGCGAGATGGCGGCTGCGAAGTGATCGACTATGATGGACTGAAGAAGCTTGCCCGATGGGAGGGACTGGGCGAGGAACGCAGGCCACTCATCTAGGATGCCTAGGGTCGCGACGACCGGAACCATGGCGCTGGACGGGCGTTGAAACCAACGCAAACGCAAGGAGTTAGAGAATGGCAACCGCCGCAGGCAAATCCGCAACGGACCAAGCAACCACTGCCGACCTCGAGGCCGATATCGAGCAACTGAAGGCGGATATCCAGAAACTTACGGAGCAGCTCGCCAAGACCGGTCAACACGGCTATGGCGCGGCCCGTCGCGCCGCCGCGGATGGCGTCGAGCAGTTGCGGGCGCAGGGCGAAGCCGCGTTCGAGAGCATGCGGGGAAATGCCGAGGACATCGAAGCGCAGCTGATCGCCAAAGTGCGCGAGAAGCCGGTGACGTCGCTGGCGATCGCGGCGGGCGTCGGTTTCCTCTTCGCCCTGCTTTCCCGCCGCTAGCCGCAGATGGGGGCGCTTGTCTCGCTGATCTCGGCCCTCGCCTCGGGCGAGGCCATGGCCGCCTTGCACAGGGCGCGGACGACGGCAATCCTTTACGGACTTGCCGCCGTTTTTGCTCTGTGCGGCGTCGGTTTCCTCATCGGCGCCGCCTATATCTGGCTGGCGGCGCGCTACGGGCCGCTGGTGACCAGTCTCGGCTTCGGCATCGGCTTCCTGGCGGTTGCCGGGCTCATCCTCGTCATTCACAAGCTGATGACCAGCATGCGCAGCAGGCGGCGCGCAAGACGGCGGCAGGCCGACATGACCGCGCTGGGCGTTACCGCGGTACTTGCCCTGCTTCCGGCCATTGCCAAGAGCAAGGGCGGGCTGGGAGCCGTCATCGCGCCCGTCCTGGCGGTCGTCGCCTACGCCATCTATCGCGAGAACGCCAAGCCCACGCCACCGAAGCAGGATCCGCAGGACATGTCGTAAGCGGTTCAGGAAACGCCGGGACCCCAGGGAGGCTCGGCGGTATCTTTCCTGCGGGCGAGGACGCCGGCGGAACTCGTGGCCAACGTCGCTGACTTGGGCAAGGCGGCGGATGTCATTCCTGGTTCGGAACCTTCCCGATCAAGACCCGTTACCCGACCGTACCTGAAGCGCCCGCCGCCGCGCAGCATGGAGGCCAAGAGTGACCAAGATCGTACCCGAAGACAAAGCACGCCAGGGGCATTGGGGCTGGCATGCGCTCAGGATCCTCATCGCCGGGCTCTTGCTCGCCTTCATCGCGTGGGGGGCAGTCGAGATTTACGGCGAGCTGATCAAATCGCCGACGACGCAGCAGACCGTGCCGGAAGCGCCGCCCGCGGCTCAGAAATCCGTCCAGGGGCGGTTGATCCCCGCATCACGCAGCCCTTGCCTGCGCATTGCTTGCCGGAACGAGCACTTTCAGCGCGCCGGGGTGAATCTCGATCGTTGTTTCGCGTTCCAGCCTGACGAGTTCGCCATCCAGCACCGCGCTGAACTTTTTGGCGGGCGAGTGGATCTTCAGCACAGCCCTGCCTGCCTGATGCACTTCGACATGCGCGCTCTGGCGCAGCCTCCCGCGCAGCATGTCCAGCAGGAGTTTTGCCAAGTGATGACGCTGGCGCGCGACGCTGACATAGATGCCTAGCACGCCGCCGGCCGGGTTGTCGGCATAGGGCAGATGGCCTTCGCCGAACAGATTGTTGGAGATGCCGATGCCGGTGGTGCGGGTGACGATCTCGGCCTTGCCGACGCTCAGGCTGACCTTGAGGGCAGGCGGATTGTTGATCGCCGCCCATGCGGCGCGCACGGATGCCTGCATCTTTCCAAGGCGCGAGCCGAAGTCCATCTTTTCGCGCAGCTGAACCATCTCAGCGTGCATGCCGACGGAGAACTGGTGCACGAAAGGCTGGCCGTTGGCGCTGGCCATATCGACCGCGATCACCTCGCCATCGGCGAAGGATTGCAGGGCGGCTTCCAGTGTCTGCGGAATGCCCAGGCCGCGCGCGAAGAGGTTCATCGTGCCGGCGGGCAAGATGGCTAGGACCTTCTTCTTGTTCATGAGGAGGGACGCCGCGGTGGAAATCGTGCCGTCGCCGCCTCCGGCAAGAACGACGTCGATGTTCCGCCTGGCGATGGCCTTCTCCAGCGCCGTGGCGATGTCGCGGCCGGCGACGATATCGATCTCGACCGAATGTCCGGCCGCTTCGAGCGTGTGACGCAACTGTTCGGAAAATGCTCCCAAATCGATGGTGCGGAGCGTGCCGCCGTCCTGGTTCAGCACCGCAGCAAACCGCATGCACCACTCCGTGTCGCTTCAGGTCAGTTTGAGCCGGCAGACCCTCAGCCGCACGCCGGAACGAAGATGCGGCCCCAAAGGTTCCACCGGAGGTTCAGGATTCCAGCCAGTGGTGGATGCGTTGTGGTTGGAACAACACCCCGGTCACGACGTTGTGAACCTGTCGACACTGCCGCTCCCGACCCGCCGCTCAGAGGTTGGTCGAGGCAGTGTCATATACAAATCAGGCACGAGGAGAGACCATCATGATCCGCACTCTTTTTGCGACGACCGCGATCGCGACGCTGCTCGCAAGCGGCGCTTTTGCACAGACGACGCCCGCCCCCGCTCCACAAGCCCCAGCAGCCGAAAATCCAGCGCCGGTCATGCGCTCGGATGGCGCGCTGATGACGAACATCATCGGCGAGTCCGTCTATAACGGCACCGGCGATGACGCGCAGGACATCGGCAAGGTCGACGATGTCGTCTTGGATTCCAGCGGCAAGGCCAAATCCGCCATTATCGGGGTCGGCGGGTTCCTCGGCGTCGGCAAGAAGGACGTCGCTTTCGACTACGGCAAGCTGGAATGGGCCGAGAAGAACGGCGACCGCTGGCTAGTCGCCAAGTCCACGAAAGATGAACTGAACGCTCTGCCGGCATTCGACCGCAAGCCTTATGATCCGGCCCCAGCGCAGTCGGCCGACGCTACGCAACCTGCTAACAACACGACCACAACGCAGGCTCCGGCGGCCGTACCGGCTGAGCCGGTGAACAAGGCCGAGGGCAACCTCGCCACCAACATCATGGGCGAGTCGGTCTATAACGGCACCGCGGACGACGCCCAGAAGATCGGCGACGTGAAGGACATCGTGCTTGCCAAGGACGGCAAGGCCGAGTCGCTGGTGATCGGCGTCGGTGGCTTCCTCGGCATCGGCACGAAGAACGTCACCTATGACTTCGCCAAGGCAAAATGGGCGGAGAAGAACGGCGACCGCTGGCTGGTGGCCGAGACGACGAAGGAGGAGCTGCAGGCCCAGCCCGATTTCAACCGCAAGGCCTATGATCCGGCGCCGGGCTCGACGACGGCAGCGAGCAACGCTCCTGCGGCGACCACGCCCGCGGTGGTATCTTCGGATACGACCTCCGACAAGGGGGCCAAACCGGCAGAGCCCGCCAAGTCGACGGCCGAGAACAAACCTGCGACGCCGCCGGCCCAGAGCACGGCCGAGAACAAGCCCGCCGATAACGGCACCGCCGCAACCGACCAGACCAAGACCGCTTCCATCGACAAATCGACGCTGAGCGAAATGCCGATGGGCAACATCCGCGTCGACGACCTCAAGGGCACGACGGTCTATGGCGCCAACGATGCCAAGATCGGTTCGATCGGCGATGTCGTGCTGACGCCCGACAACAAGCCGGACGCAGTCATTGTCGATGTCGGCGGCTTCCTCGGCATCGGCGCCAAGGAAGTGGCGATCGGCATGGATAAGCTCAAATTCATGACCGACAAGAACGGCAAGAAATATCTCTATACCAACTTCACCAAGGAACAGTTGCAGGCGCAGACGGCCTATGACAAGAGCAGTTATGCCGCCAACCGCGACCAGCAGCGGATGATGTTGAAATAGGGATTTAGGGATTAGGCAGTAGGCAGTAGGGAATAGGCAGTAGACGAAAGAAAAGTTGGCAAGGCAACCCACAGTTGTGATATTCACTGCCTACTGCCTACTGCCTACTGCCTACTGCCTACTGCCTACTGCCTACTGCCTACTGCCTACTGCCTACTGCCTGACTCACGTACCCGACCACGCCATCTTCCGTCAGTTCCGCCAATGCCAGCGACTGATCGAGATGCGCGGCGCGCCAGGCGAGCATCCTTTCGGCGAACTCAAGCCGTACGGGCAGATAGGCCGTGTCGCCTGCCACGTTGTTCAACTCGCCCGGGTCTTTCGAGAGGTCGAAGAGAAGCGCCGGCAGACCGCCGCCGAAATGGACATATTTGAACTCGACCGTGCGGATGACCGCAAGGTTGCAGGCGCTCGATGCGATACCGAAATGGCGCTCCGCTTCGTCTTTGGCGACTGTACGGAAGTCAAACTCCCAATGCGCCGCGTCGCGCCAGGTCTCCGGCTTCTTGCCCTCGATCCAGGGCACGAGCGAACGGCCGTCGAGATGGCGCTGCGGCGCGGCGCCGATCAGGTCGAGCAAGGTCGGGAAGATATCGACCGCCTCCGTGAAACGGTCGACGGATGAACCGGCCCCGGCTCTCCGGCGCAGATCGCGGATGATCAGCGGAATATGGTAGCTGACGTCGAAGAAGCCGCCCTTGCCGAGCATGAAATGGTCGCCCATCATCTCGGCATGGTCGGAGGTCAGCACGATGACGGTGTCGTCCCAGGCGTCCGCCGATTTGATCGCCCGCCAGATGCGGCCGAGCTGCGCGTCGACCTCGGCGATCATGCCGTAATAGATCGCGCGGACTAAGCGGAAATTTTCCTCGCTCCAGTCCGGCACCTTGCCTTCGATGCCGGGAACGAATTTTGTCCGCTTCTGCCGGTCGAGATCGTAAGCGACATAGGGATGGCTTTCCGCCTCGGCCTGCCAGCTTGCAGCGCGCCGGAAGGCGGGACCATCGCCTGGATCGTACATCGTGTTGTAGGGTTCCGGCACGATGAAGGGCGGGTGCGGGCTGATGAAGGAGACATGCGCGAACCACGGCACGCTCTTCTCCTGCTCGCCGAGCCAGCGGATGAATTCGCCGGCCAGGAAAGCGGTCGGCGTCTGGTCTTGCGAATAGACGGGCGGCGCGTTGGTCACGTCGCGTTCCGCTTGCCCGTTGGCCGGACGGTGGATGCCGGGGCTACCCGCGCCGGTATCGATGCACTGCGCCTGCAGCCATGACAGCCACTGCTTCTGATGCTCGGGCAGGGCTTGGCGCACGGTGAATCCCGGCAGCACGCCTTCATAGCTGCGCAGCCGCGGATCCTCCGGGGAGAGTTGTCGGGGATCGAGCGAGACATCGGTATAGCCGAACAGGGTCGGATCGTAGCCCGCCGCGCGCGCCGAAAGCGCGATATTGCCATGGCGCGCGTCGAGCGGCGTGCCGTTGCGGCAGACACGATTGTTCATCTGGTAGAGCCCGGTATAGAGGCAGGCGCGGGCCGGCGAGCAAGGAGCTGCGCCTCCGTAGTGCCGGCGGAAGAGCACGCCTTGCGCGGCGAGCGCATCCGCATTCGGCGTCTTCACCACCGGGTGGCCGGCGGCCGACAGGCAATCGCCGCGCCACTGGTCGCAGGTGATGAGGAGAACATTCGGGCGGCTCGTCGGATTGTCCAAGATCGTCTCCTTGTGGACGCGCGCCCCAGATGGAACGGAAATCACCGGCGTTGCAAGCCGAAGCCGGTGATGGATTGGTGAACATATTTTGACCAGTCGTTCACTTTTATGACACAGTCCATTCTGTGTTTGCCCGCTTTGCCGCGGGCCCGCCGATCCTCATATTGGCGTGGACAGCGGCGAGGGCCGCATAAGGACAAGGGAAGGAGCACGATCATGCTCAATCAGATCAAGGGCCTGCATCACGTCACCTCGATGGCGAGCGACGCGCGCCGCAACAACGAGTTCTTCACCAAGAAGCTCGGCCTGCGCCGGGTGAAAAAGACCGTCAATTTCGACGCGCCGGATGTCTACCATCTCTATTACGCCGATGAGGTCGGCACGCCGGGCTCGGTGATGACCTATTTCCCTTTCCCCGATATCGGCAAGGGCCGGCATGGCGTCGGCGAAGTCGGCACCACGGTGTTCTCGGTGCCGGAAGGCACGCTCGCCTATTGGGAAAAGCGCTTCGCCGACGAGGGCGTGGGCAACGTCGCCCGCACGGAAAGTTTCGGCGAGAAGCGGCTCACCTTCACCGGTCCGGACGGCGACAGCTTCGCGCTGGTCGAGGACAAGGCCGACAAGAGGGCGCCCTGGGTCAAGGGCGGGGTTCCCGGCGACGAGGCGATCCGCGGCTTTCACTCGGTCTTGCTCCGGCTGAAGGATGGCGGCGCCACCGAGGAGCTTTTGAAGTTCATGGGCTATGAGGAGGTCGACAAGTCCGGCAACGTCCGCCGGCTGGCGATCAAGAATGGCAATGGCGCCGACGTCGTCGACATCGAATCGCTGCCGGGCGCCGGCTTTGCCAATCTCGGCGCCGGCTCGGTGCATCACGTCGCCTTCGCGGTCGAGGACCGCGCCAAGCAGCTCGAAGTGCGCAAGGCGCTGATCGACACGGGTTATGGCGTGACGCCGGTCATCGATCGCGACTACTTCTGGGCGATCTATTTCCGCACGCCGGGCGGTGTGTTGTTCGAGGTGGCGACCAACGAACCGGGATTCGACCGCGATGAGGACACCGCGCATCTCGGCGAGGCGCTGAAGCTGCCGACCCAGCATCAGCATTTGCGGCCTTATCTCGAAGAGCATCTGCAGAAGCTGGAAGGCTGAGCCATGAGCAAGGACGCTTACATCCACAAGGTGCTGCCCGGTTCGCCGGGCGGCCCACTGCTCTTCGTCTTCCACGGCACTGGCGCGGATGAGAACCAGCTTCTTGGTTTCGGTCGCGAGCTTGTGCCTTCGGCGACGATCGTCTCGCCACGTGGCGACGTGTCGGAGCATGGTGCCGCCCGCTTCTTCCGCCGCACCGGCGAGGGCGTCTACGACATGGACGACCTGGCGCGCGCGACATCGAGTATGGCGGGCTTCGTCAAGGCGCATGTCGAGGCGGCAAAACCCTCGGCGGTGTTCGGCCTCGGCTACTCCAACGGCGCCAACGTCCTGGCTTCGGTGGTGTTCGCCGAGCCGAGCCTGTTCGACGCCACGGCGCTGATGCATCCGCTGATCCCGTTCGAGCCACGCGTCCAGGGCAGCCTTGCCGGCCGCAGCATCCTGATCACGGCCGGCAGGCGCGACCCGATCTGTCCGCCCAGCCTGACATCGCGGCTCGAGGCTTATTTGCGCGCCGACGGCGCCGATGTCACAGTGGAATGGCACGACGGCGGGCATGAGGTTCGGCCGAATGAAATCGAAGCGGCGCGGCGGCTGTTCGCGCTCGCGCCCGCTGAAGGAGGCAAGAACAATGGTTGACCAACTGCCCGAGATCGAACTGGAGGACCGCGGCTCCAAGGGACGCTACGTGCTGCGCGGCCCCGGCGGCGCCGAGGCCGAGATGACCTTCACCAAGATCGGTGAGCATCAGCTCATCATCGACCACACCGAGGTGCCGGATGTCTTTCGCGGCCAGGGCGCCGGGCTTCGGCTCGTCACCCGCGCGGTCGAGGACGCACGCGCGGCCGGCAAGAAGATCATCCCGCTCTGCCCCTTCGCCAACGCCCAGTTCCGCCGTCATCCGGAATGGGCGGATGTGCTGAAGCAATGAGCTTTCCCTTCTGGGAGAAGGTGGATCGGCGCGCAGCGCCGAGACGGATGAGGGATGCTCCAGCGGGGTGAGACGTCGGCATTCCATGGAACCCCCCTTCATCCGTCGCCTTCGGCGACCTTCTCCCATAGGGGGCCCACAAGGGGAGAAGGAGAAGCCCTTGGCATTTGCACGGCCCGATCATCTTGCCTAAGTTGACGGTTCGCCCGGACGAAACCTGTCGTCCCGCCTGTCCCCGATTTGAATGGCTTCCCTGATGACCGATACCGACCTGATCCCCGTTTTCGACGGACATAACGACACGCTGCTTCGGCTCTACCAGTCGAAGGAAGCCGACGTCGAAAAGCTGTTCATCGAGGGGACGCCGGGCGGCCATATCGACCTGCCGCGCGCTAGGAAGGGCGGCTTTGCCGGCGGCATGTTCGCTATCTTTCCGCCGCCGGTCGAGAAGTCGAAGCGCAGCGCCGTGCCGCCGGCGCCGAGCGACAATGAGCCGCTGCCGCCGGAGCTGCCGCAGGCCGAGGCGATCACCTCGACCATCGGCATGGCCTCGATCCTGTTTCGGCTGGAGCGTGCCGGCGCGTTGACCGTCTGCCGCAGCGCCGGCGATGTGCGTGACGCGATGGCGAAGGGCTCGATCGCGGCGGTGTTCCACATCGAAGGCGTCGAGGCGATCGATCCCGGGCTTGCCATGCTCGACGTGCTGCACGCCGCAGGCCTGCGCTCGCTGGGCATCGTCTGGAGCCGCCCCAACGCCTTCGGCAATGGCGTGCCGTTCCGCTTTCCTTCGTCGCCCGATACCGGGCCGGGCCTCACCGATGCTGGCAAGGCGCTGGTCAAGACCTGCAATCAGCTCCGGATCATGATCGACCTCTCGCATCTCAACGAGAAGGGCTTTCGCGATGTCGCGGCGCTTAGCGACGCGCCGCTGGTCGCCACCCATTCCAACGTGCACGCGATCTGCGGCCACTCGCGCAACCTGACCGACTGGCAGCTCGGCGCGATCCGCGAGTCGGGCGGCATGGTCGGCCTCAACTTCGCCACCGGCTTCCTGCGCGAGGACGGCCGCATGAATGCCGACACCAGTATTGATGTCATGGTGCGCCACATCGACTCGCTTTTACAGGCGCTGGGCGAGGACGGGGTCGGGCTGGGCTCGGATTTCGACGGCGCCATGATCCCAGCCCCTATCGGCGACGTCGCCGGCTTGCCGAAGCTCATCGACGCGCTCGCCGCGCGCGGTTTCGGGCGCGCGCTGATCGAGAAGATCGCCTATCGCAACTGGTTGAGCGTGCTGGAAAGGACGATCGGATAGGCCACCCCGTGTGAAGGCACAATCCGGGACGCTGGGATTGGAGCCAGAACGCTCCCCACTTCGTCATTCCAGGGTCTGCGCCGCGTCGCTTCGCTCGTTGCTCCGCCCTAGAATGACGAGGTGAAGGGCTGCTTAACCACCCATGCGCTTCAGCCAGTCCTTGCCGACGCCGCGGTCGCGGATGATCGGCAAGGGATTTTCCGCGTCGAGCCGGGCGCAGATGCGGTAGACCTCCAGCGTCTCGGCGTTCATCTCGCCGCGTTTGAAGAAGAACATCGCCGCCGCGTAGCGGGTGCGGCCGGACCACATCTCGCCGAGCGGCGTGTTGACCAGCTGCCATTGCTCGGTGGCTTCCGCTTCCAGGTCCTCCGCTTCGCTTGCCATGGTCAAAAGTCCGCGGGCGGGTTGGCGGTGCGGCGGTCGAGCTTGATGAAGGGCCGCTGCACTACCTTCGCCTTCTTCATCAGCTTCTGGTACTGCAGCTCGCGCATGGCGTAAATCTCGACCCAGAGGTCGTCGACGATGGTATCGCCATAAGGCCGCCGCAGCGAGGCAAGCGCGATGTTGCGCTTGGCCATGGGCGACCACATCGCCGCGCTGACCAATCCGACCTCCTGGCCTTTCTTGTAGTAGACGATGGCATGCTCGGCCGGAATGTTGCCTTCGATCTCCAGCCCCACCAGCACGTGGCGAAGCCTCTTCTTGGCGCGGGCTTCGAGGATGGCTCGGCGACCGTTGAAGTGGCCCTTGTCCGGATCGATCATGAAGCCGAGGCCGATCTCGTCCGGCATGCGCAGGCGGTCCGTGCGGATGGCATGCTCGGCAGCTGTGAAGTCGCTGTTGGCGACGATCAGCCCGGCTTCGAGGCGAGCGCGGTTCAGCGCGGTATAGCCGATGGCGCGGATGCCGCGCGGTTCGCCCGCCGCCATCAGCCGGTCCCACAGGCTCAGCGCCTTGTCCGCCGGCACGAACAATTCATAGCCGAGATCGCCGGTGAAGCCGGTGCGCGAGATGGTGACTTTGCCAGTTCCTTGGGGAGCGCCATCATGCGCGAATTCGGCGAGGTCGAAGAGCTTCAGCCGCTCGACCCCGGCAAAGCCCGCGTCGCGCAGGACGGCGAACGAGGTCGGGCCCTGCAGCGCCAAGCCGGCGACCGCTTCGGTCTCTTCCTCGACGCTGACGTCATAGCCGATCGCGCTGTCGAGCAGCCAGGGCAGATGCCGCTCCTGCGAGCACAGCCGAAAGCGTGTCGGCGAGAGCCTGAACAAAGTGCCGTCGTCGAGCACGAAACCTTCGTCGTCGCACCAGGCGGTGTAGTGGACGCGGCCCGGTTTCAGTTTGGTCACGTCGCGCAAGGTGACGCGGTCGAGATAGGCTTCGGCGTCCGGACCTTCGATCCGGTATTTGGTCATCGGCGAGATGTCGAAGAGTGCTGCCTGACTGCGGATGGCGAAATATTCGAGCTCCTCATCCCACAGCGAATGCGGGGCGCGGTAGCCGGCCCAGCTGTACCAATCCTGCTTCAGCCCCAGCGCGTCGATGCGTGGCTGGAGGGGCGTGCCGAGCCGCAGCGTGCGGAAGTGGGATTGCGCGGCTGCACGGGCTTCGAGGGCGGGATCAATTACCGTCTCAACCGGCTTCTTCCTGGTTGCTTGCGCCATGCTCATGCCCTCATCGCGATGATGCGGCGCGCGGCGTTGAGGCCGGGCGCGCCGGAGATGCCGCCGCCCGGATGCGAACCGGCGCCGGCAAGGAACAGCCCTTCGAGCGGCGTGTCGTAGCCCGACCAGCCGGAAACGGGCCGCGACATCAGCATCTGGTCGGCTTGCAACTCGCCATGGTGCCAATGGCCGCCGGGCATGCGGTAGCGCGCCTCGATGTCGGCGGGCGTCAACAGCTCGACGTGGCGCACCGTTGCGCCGATGCCGGGCGCATAGGTTTCGAGCTGCGCCATGATCGCCTTGAGGAATTGCGGCTTGCCGGCGGTCCAGCCCTCTTTCAGCGCATAGGGCGCGTATTGCACCACGGCCGAAAGCAGGCAGGCGCCGGACGGCGCGAGCGATGGATCGGCTAAGCTAGGCAGCGTGATCTCCATCACCGGCTCGGGCGAGAACTCGCCATATTTCGACGGGTTGAAGGCGCGCTCGACATGGTCGGGCGAAGGCGCGATGACGAGGCGGCCCTTGTGGCCGGCGGTGTCGACGCCGGTGAATTGCGGCGGCCGATCGAGCGCCAGATGCAGCTTTGCCGCGTCGCCCTTCATACGGATGTTCTTCACCTTGCGCACGAAGCCGGTGTCGACTTCGCGCGGGCCGACGAGATCGAGGATCGTCGTTGCGGGATTGATGGCGGAAACGACGGTCTTGGCGCGCAAGGTTTCGCCGCTCTGCGTGACGACACCGACGGCACGGCCCTTCTCGACGATGACCTTGGCGACCGGCGAAGCCGAGCGGATCGTAACGCCTGCCTTTTCCGCCGCCGCGCGGATGGCGGCGACGACGGCGCCCATGCCGCCTTTCGGCTGCATCTGCGCACCGGCGAGGCCGCCGATCTCGCCGGCGAGCCTATAGTAGAGGCCGAGCAGCGAGGTCGGCGAGCGCGGTCCCAGATGGGAACCCAGCGTCGCGTCGAAGGCGAGCAGGCCCTTCAGCCGATCGTCTGACAGCTGTTCGTCGAGCAGGTCGTAGACGTTCATCAAAAGCACGCGCAGGAAGTCGCGCATATCTTCCTTGCCGAGCCGCTTCAGCGCCAGCGCGGTCTGGCCGAGCCCGGTCATTTCCGCCAGCGATAGGCCGGCAAGGTCCGGCGGCCGGCGCGACAGGAACGGCTTCAGCACGCCGGCATAGCGCAGCAATTGCGCGCGCAGCTCTTTCCAGGCGGATTGCTCCGAGGGGCTGGCGCCGGTCAGCACCTCGCCATAGGCGCCGTGCAGCACCAGCGGACCGTCTCTCGACAGCGCCACCGACGGCACGAAATCGCCGCGCTCGACTTTGAGCCCGTGCCGCTCCAGCTCCAGCGTTTTCACGACATCGGGATGCAGGCGATTGAGCAGATGCGCGACGGCGGAAGCGCGAAAGCCCGGCGCGAATTCCTCGGTGCGCGCGGCGCCGCCGACATCGTTGCCGGCTTCGAGGACCAGCGCCTTGCGGCCCGCCTTTGCCAGCGTGGCGGCGGCGACGAGGCCGTTATGGCCACCGCCAATGACGATGGCATCCCAGTTCAAATCAGATGACGTCATGGGCGGGGCTCATATGCAGGGTCGGCTTGGCGAGATCGCGCAGGATCTCGGCGGCGGCGTTGCGTCCGGGCGCTCCCATGACGCCGCCGCCCGGGTGGGTGGAGGAGCCGCACATATAGAGGCCGCCGACCGGCGAGCGGTATTGCGCGTAGCCAGGCACCGGGCGGTTGAACAGCAACTGGTCGAAGGTGAGCTCGCCCTGGAAGATGTTGCCTTCGGTGAGGCCGACCTCGGCCTCGATCTCGCGCGGCGTGCGCACCTCCATGTGGACGATCCGGTCGCGGAAGCCGGGCGAATACTCGGCGATTTGGGAGATCACGCTTTCGGCGAAGCCGTCGCGGTCGGCGTCGGTCCAGTCGCGGCCGTTTATCTTGGGTGGCGCGTATTGCACGAAGCAACTCATGAAGTGCTTGCCGGGCGGCGCCATGGTCGGGTCGAGCGTGGTTGGGATCATCATGTCGAGGAAGGGATCGGCCGACCAGCGCCCGGCCTTCCAGTCGTCATAGGCGCGTTCCATGCGCTCGATGGAATCGGTGAAATGCATGTCTGCGCGGTAGACCGGCGAGTCCTTCGGCAGAGCCGGGAATTCGGGCAGCGAATCCAGCGCGATGTTGACCTTGCCGGAGGAGCCGCGGATTTTGAAATTCCTGACACGGCGCAGGAAGATGTCGGGCAGTTCCTTTTCCTCGACCAGCTTCAGGAAGGTGCGCTTGACGTCGGCATTGGAGATGACGAGCTTACCAAAAATCTCCTCGCCGCCGGCGAGCACCACGCCCTTCGCCTTGCCGTTCCTGATCAACACGTGGTCGACCTCGGTGCCGGTGCGGATGGTGCCGCCGCTGGCCTTGAAGGAGGCGGCCAGCGCCTTGGTGACGGCGCCCATGCCGCCGCGCGCGTAGCCCCAGGCGCCGACCGAGCCGTCGACCTCGCCCATATAGTGGTGGAGCAACACATAGGCCGTGCCGGGCGACATCGGGCCGAGCGCCGTGCCGATGATGCCGGAAAGCGCGAAGTTCGCCTTGATGACGTCGGTCTCGAAATACTCGTCGAGGAAGTCCGAGATCGACATCGTCCAGAAGCGCAGGGTCAGCGCCATTTCCTCGGCCGAGAGGCCGGCGAATTTTTTCCCCAGATAGAGCAGTTCGCCGAGATCGCGCGGCCTGAAGCCGGTTGGGTCGGGCGCCGTGCGCATCAAGAGCGGCTGGATGAAGCGGCACTGCCTTGTGACGTCGCGCGAATAGCGGTCATAGGCCTCGGCATCGCGCTTCGAGAAACGGGCGAACTCGCGGCGATGCGCGTCGTGGTCGCGGTAATTGGCGAGATAGTCGCCGTCGCGCGTGAACACCGCGCCGCCTTCATAGGAGATTACCTGCAGGCCGAAGCGCGGCAGCTCGAGATCGCGCATGATCTCGGGCCTGAACAGCGAGCAGACATAGGAGCAGTTCGAATAGAGGAAGCCCGGCGTCAGCTCGCGGCTGGTTGCCGCGCCGCCGACCCAGTCGTTCTTCTCGACCACCAGCACATTCAGGCCAGCGCGCTGCAGATAGCAGGCGTTGACCAGCCCGTTGTGGCCGCCGCCGATGACGATCGCGTCCCATGCCTTCATGCGGGCCGAGCCTCCATCCGGTTTCCCTATCTTCTTGTTTTTACGCAATTCCGCACGGAAAACCGCTTCACACTTTTCCTGGAATTGCTCGCTGCGTTTTGTTCCCCGATTGCCCGAATTTGGCACGGATCACAGTTTTTTGTCTAGCCATATTGAATGAATGTTCAACAAATGGTGTTGCGTTTTCCCGTTGATGCGCTAGGCTTTCCCTGCGTTCTGGACTGATCCACATCGGCATTTTGGGTTGAAGATCCAATGATCGAAACGGCTGACGCCGAGCCGGAATATGACGACACCGCCATTCGCTTCCTCGAGGCGCTATGGGGCGAGGGCTACCTGTCGCCCGGCGGTCCGGACGAGGTCGACCGCGTGGTCGAAGGCTTATCGCTCAAGGGCAAGACGATCCTCGATGTCGGCTGCGGCGCCGGCGGCATCACGCTGCATCTGGTAGCGCGGCACGGCGCGGCTCGGGCCACCGGCTTCGACGTCGAAAAGCCGGTGATCGAGACGGCAAGGCGAGGAGCGGCCCGGCAAGGTCTCGAAGACCGTGTCGGCTTCGTGCAAGCGCCGCCGGGGCCGCTGCCTTTCGCGGACGCTTCCTTCGACGTCGTCTTCTCCAAGGATGCGCTGCTGCATGTGCCGGACAAGGACGCGCTGTTCGCCGAAATTTTTCGCGTGCTGAAGCCCGGCGGGGTGTTTGCGGCGTCGAACTGGATGATCGGGCATGACGGCGAGCCGTCGCCTCAGATGAAGGCTTATGTCGCGGCCGAGGGGCTCTCCTTCGCCATGGCCTCGCCGGCACGCTATGCCGAAGCGATGCGGCGCGCCGGCTTTACCGACATCGCCGTCCGCGACCGCAATCCATGGTACCGCGAGGTCGCGCGGGAGGAACTGGTGCGCCTCAAGGGACCGCTCTACGCGCAGGCCGCCGCGGCGGTCGGCGCGGCCTATGTCGACAAGAACATCAAGACCTGGGAGGCGATGCAGAAGGTGCTTGACAGTGGCGAGCACCGCCCCACTCATCTGCGCGGTTGGAAGCCGGTCGGATAGCCGGCAATGCTGGAGACCGTCACACCCATGAAGATTGCAGAGGCGAGCGACGCTCTCCCCGAAACGACGCGCAAGGGCGATGCCGAAAAGCGCGGCCGCAAGGCCTCGAAAGAGGTCAGGCAGTTGCAGCTGATCGAGGCGACGATCGATTCGCTGGCCAAGCGCGGCTATGCCGAAACGACGATGGCCGACGTTGCAGACGGCGCGGGCCTGTCGCGCGGCATCGTCAACTTCCATTTCGAGAGCAAGGAAAAGCTGCTGATCGCCACGCTGCAGCACATGTATGACGAGTATTCGGCGCATTGGCGCACGGCCTTGCAGAAGGCGGGCGACGATCCGGCCAGGCAACTGCAGCAGCTGGTATGGGCCGATTTCGACCGCTCGATCTGCAACAAGCGCAAGCTCGCCGCCTGGCTCGCCTTCTGGGGCGAGGCCAAGTCGCGGCCGACCTACCAGGCGCTGAGCAGCTCGCGCGACGCCTATTACCAGCAGGTCTTCATCGATCTCTGCACGACGCTCAAACAGAGCGGCGGCTATGCCTATGACCCTCAGGTCATCGCCCTGGCGCTCAGCGCCATGCTCGAAGGCCTGTGGCTGCGGCTGATGATGGGGACGGAGGACACGACGCGCGAGACGGCCTTGCAGTCGGCGAATGCATTTTTGGCCGCCGCTTTCCCGAAACATTACGGTTAGCAACAGCCGGCCGCTAAGACCGGCAAGACCAAAAGAGGATGGAACAGCATGAAGAAACTCAGCCGACGCCTGACATTGACATTGGCGCTTGGCGGCGCGCTCGCGGCCTCCGCGGCAGCGCTCGCCGTCGCCGCCGACAAGGACCTGATCGTGTTCGACTGGTCCGGCTACGAGGATCCGAGCTTCCACGGCAAATATGTCGAGAAGAACGGCGACTCGCCGACCTTCGCCTTCTTCGGCGACGAGGACGAGGCGTTCGAAAAGATCCGCTCCGGCTTCAAGTCAGATCTCGGCCATCCCTGCTCGCAGAGCGTGGTGAAGTGGCGCGAGGCAGGCCTGCTGCAGCCGCTCGACACCTCCAAGATCACCGGCTGGAAGGACCTCAATCCCGGCATCATGGCGATGAAGGACCTTGCCACGACGTCCGACGGCAAGGCCTGGTTCATGCCCTGGGATTGGGGCGATACCCAGCTCACCTACAATTCCGACAAGATCGCCGAAAAGGACGTGCAGTCGCTGAAGGCCTTCGCCGATCCGAAATACAAGGGCAAGGTTTCGATCGGCGACAATGTCGACGACGCCTACGCGCTGGCCAGCCTCGCCATCGGGCTCAAGGACTGGACCAAGATGACGGACGACCAGTTCAAGCAGGCGTCCGACTTCCTGCGCCAGGTGCACAAGAATGTCCGCTCCTACTGGACCGACACAACCGACATCGTGCAACTGCTCTCCGGCGGCGAAGTCGATCTCGCCTGGGCCTGGAACGACGCGGCGGTGCAGTCGCAGGCCGCCGGCGTGCCGATCAAGTCCAAGAAGGACACCGACGAAGGCATCTCGACCTGGGTGTGCGGCTATGTGCTGTTCAAGGACGCGCCCGGCAACATCGACAAGGCCTATGACTACCTCAACGCCGTCAACGATCCGGAAGTCGCCAAGGTGCTGGTCAAGGATTGGGGCTACGGCCAGGCCAATGCCAAGGGCATGGCCGGCGTCGACCCGGCGATCCTGAAGGAAAAGGGCTATGACGACGTGGGAAAATTCGTCGACAAGACGCTGTTCCAGTCGCCGGTGCCTTCCGCGCTCAAGCTCAAGATGATCGCCGAGTTCGAGAAGATCAAAGCCGGCTATTGAGCCGAACTTCAGCGGCCCGCTCACTACAAAGCAGAGCAAGGTGAGCGGGCTCGCCAAAGCCCGGGAATTCTCCTAACCTCCCCGATATGTCCGCGATGGGGGAGTTTCTCGCGCCATGAAAACCATGCTTCGCCGCTTTGCCTTGGTTGCCGTCGTCACCATCGGCGCGGGTACCGCCTATGCGCTTGCCGAAGGCGGCGGCGACCTCGTCGTCTTCGACTGGTCCGGTTACGAGGACCCGCTGCTGCATCCGGCCTACGCCGCCAAACACGGCGCCGAGCCGACCTTCTCCTTCTTCGGCGACGAGGACGAGGCCTTCGAGAAGATGCGCGCCGGCTTCAAGGCCGATATCGCGCATCCCTGCTCGCAAAGCGTGGTGAAATGGCGCGAGGCCGGGTTGCTGCAACCGCTCGACACCTCGAAGATCGCCGGCTGGAAGGATCTCAATCCAGGCATCATGGCGATGAAGGATCTGGCCACCACCGCCGACGGCAAAGCCTGGTTCATGCCTTTCGACTGGGGCAACACTTCGCTGCTCTATCGCACCGACAAGGTGACCGCCGACGAGGCGCAGTCGCTGAAGATCTTCGCCGATCCGAAATTCAAGGGCCGCGTCACCATCGGCGACAATGTCGACGACGCCTATGCGCTGGCGAGCCTGGTCATCGGCCTGAAAGACTGGACCAAGATGACGGACGAGCAGTTCAAACAGGCCTCCGCCTTCCTGCGCGACGTGCACAAGAACATCCGCTTCTACTGGACCGACGACACCGATCTCAACCAGGCCTTCACGGGCAATGAAGTCGACCTGGTCTGGGGCTGGAACGAGACCTATGTGACGTTGAAAGGGCAGGGCCTGCCGATCGCCATGAACCGCGACACCAAGGAAGGCATCTCGACCTGGGTGTGCGGCTATGTGCTGCTCAAGGATGCGCCGGGCAAGCCCGACCAGGCCTATGATTTCCTGAGCGCCGTCAACGCGCCGGACGTTTCGGAGTATATGGTGAAAACCTTCGGCTACGGTCACGGCAACAGCGCGGGCATGGCGGCGATGGACCACAAGCTGCTCACCAACCGCGGCTTCGACAATCTCGACAAATTCCTCGACAAGACGCTGTTCCAGCAGCCGGTTGCGCCGGATTTGAAGCAGCGCATGGTCGCCGAGTTCGAGAAGATCAAGGCCGGCTATTGAGCAGCATCATCGAAAGAACCGACGTCGTCATCGTCGGCGGCGGCTTCACCGGCCTGTCCGCCGCGCTCGACTTTCAGCGCGCCGGCGTCGATTTCCTTGTGCTGGAGGCGCGCGACCGCGTCGGTGGCAGGGTGGAGGCTGTCCGCAATGGGCTCGGCGAACTGATCGACAGCGGCGGCCAGTTCCTGTGCCAGGACATGCCTGAGCTGATGGCGCTGGCCAAGGCGCGCGGCAAGACTTTCGTCGAGACCTATATCGAAGGCGAGTTCATCACCCATCCGTGGATGTCGGTCGAGGAGGCCGAGCGGACCTACCAGGTCGCCATGGCGATCCGCGAGCGCATGAACAGGATCGAGCCGGACGATCCGTCGATCGCAGGGCTGACGGTCGCGACATGGCTCGAGCGCCAGAAAGACACGACCGACGCCAAGGCAGCCTTCCGTTCGATGATCGAGGGCCTGTGGTGCCTGGCGCTGGACAAGGTGCCGCTGTGGTACCTGATCGACAATGATCGCCGCATCACCAACGAAGTATTCGAGCTGCAGTATTTCCTGCGCGAGACGATGCAGTCGCTGGCCGACGATCTGGCGGCGGACCTTGGCGATCGGCTGCGGCTGAATGAGCCGGTTGCGCGCGTCGAGCATGGGCAGCAAGGCGTTCGGGTCGTTTCGGCCCGCGGTGTGATCGAAGCGCGCACGGCGCTGGTCGCCCTGCCGCCTGCGACGGCCGCGAAGCTCGACTTCACGCCTGCCCTGCCGGCGGAGCTCGCGAGCGCGCTCGGCGTCTGGGAAAGCGGCGCGGTGATCAAGATCCTGGTGCGCTATGCCAGCCCATTCTGGCGTGAGCGGGGCCTGTGCGGCATGGTCATGTGGCGCGGCCAGCCGGGGCTGTTTGCCTGCGACGCCAGCACGGATGCCGATCATGCCGCGCTTATCGTCTTCGTCGGCGGGCCGTTGGCGCTGCGCTGGCACCCGCTCGGCGCGGCGGCATTGCAGGCGGAAGTCGCTGCAAGGCTTGTCGAGGCGCTCGGCCCGCGAGCCGCCGACGTCGTCGATTTCAGCGCGCGCGACTGGACGCATGACCGGTGGAGCGGCGGCGCCTATAGCGACCTCATCGTCGACGTGACCGCGCGGCATGCCGAACGAGCAATTCTCGCGGGCGCGCCGCCCGTCTATTTCGCCGCTTCGGAAGTGTCGCCGTCTTTCCCGGGCTATGTCGAAGGGGCGATCGTCGCCGGCCGCATCGCGGCCGGGAAGATTCAGTCGGCCATCGCCACCAGCGCCTCGGGGTCGTAGGCGAGGCGGATCGGCGCGCCGACCGGAATGTCGTCGGCGCCGAAATCGTTGGTCTCGGTCACCGAGAGCGGCTTCTCCAGTCCCGGTATCTCGACGATCAGATGCGTGATCTCGCCGAAATAGTGGCGCTCCACCACCTTGCCCGCGACCTCGAACTTTGCCGTCGCGGTGTCCCACAAGACACGCAGCCGCTCCGGCCGGATGCCAAGCGTGGCCGCGCCGCCATTGCGCACGAAAGCCCTCGGCTTGTCGGTCTTGACGCGGCCGAAGCCCAGCGTGTCGAGCACCATTGAAGTCCCGTTTTCCTCGACGATCTCGGCCTTGACGAAGTTCATGCCGCCGAGGAAGTCGGCCACTTGGCGATTGACCGGGCGCTGGTAGATCTCCTTCGGCGAGGCGACCTGGGCGATCTTGCCGCCGAACATGACGGCGATGCGGTCCGACATCGCCAGGGCCTCGTACTGGTCGTGCGTGACCAGCACGAAGGTGATGCCGACCGCCTGCTGCAGGCGGCGCAATTCGACCTGCATCTGCTCGCGCAGCTTCTTGTCGAGCGCCGAGAGCGGCTCATCTAAGAGCAGCACCTTGGGTCGCATGACCAGCGCCCGGGCTAAAGCAACGCGCTGGCGCTGGCCGCCGGAAAGCTCGGTGGCGCGGCGCTTGCCGAGACCGGTGAGCGACACCTGCGCCAATGCTTCCTCGACGCGGCGCTTCTCCTCGCCGGCGTCGAGTCTCAGCCGCCTCAGCCCATAGGCGACATTCTGCTCGACATTGAGATGCGGGAAGATCGCGTAGCTCTGGAAGACCATGTTGGTCGGCCGGCGGTTAGCGGGGATGCCGTCCATCGGCTGGCCGTCGACGGCGATGGAGCCGCTGGTCGGCGTGTCGAAACCGGCGATCATGCGCAAAAGCGTGGTCTTGCCGCAGCCGGAAGGCCCGAGCAGCGAGAAGAATTCGCCCTCCTTGATCGCCAGCGAGGCATTGTCCAGCGCCTTGAAGGCGCCGTAGCTGCGCGTGACGTCGCGGATCTCGATCATGGTGCGATCCGATTGCGTGCGCTCGGACTGGACGCGCTCAAGCATAGAGGCCTCCCTCATTCTGGGTGCGTCTCGCCGCGCGGCGGCGCAGGATTTCGGCAATCGTCATCAGCAGGAAGGACGCAAAGAGCAGCAAGGTGCCGAGCGCCAGCACGCCGGGAAGCTTGGCCGCGAAACGCAGCTGGCCCCAGATGTAGATCGGCAGCGTCGCCTCGGTGCCGGTGAGGAAAAAGGCGATGATGAACTCGTCGAGCGAGATGGTGAAGCAGACGAGCAGGCTGGAGATGATCGCCGGCGCGACCATCGGCAGCGTCACGCGCCGGAAGGTGCCGAAGGCGCTCTCGCCGAGATCGGCCGAAGCCTCCTCCAGGCTGCGGTCGAAACCTTCGAAGCCGGAGGTCAGCACGGTCATCGAATAGGGAATGCAGACCAGCACATGGCCGAGCACGACGGTGAACAGCGACAGGCTCAAGCCGAGTTGCAGCATGACCAGCAGCATGGAGATGGCGACGATTACCTCCGGCAGCACCAGCGGCGCCATGATCAGCCCATTGATGGCGCGGCGGCCCGGGTAACGGTAGCGGGTGATCGAGCGGGCGGCGAGGATGCCCAGCACCGTCGACAGGATCGCGGCGGAGGCGCCGACGATCAGGCTGTTCCAGGTGGCGTCGATCAGTGCCGGCGTGCGCGGCAGGTCCTCGTACCAGTGCAGCGTGACGCCGGAGAGCGGGAATTTCGGCGTCGCTGCCGTATTGATCGAGAAGATCGGCAGGAAGATCACCGGCAGATAAAGGAAAAGCAGATAGAGGACGGCGTAACTCGAGAGCCAGCCGGGTAGGAAACGTCTTATCGCCGTCATCGTGCCAGCCTCTGCAGGGCGCGGAAGACCAGCACGGTGGCGCCGGCCATCAGCGAGACGATGATCATGGTGGTGACGGAGAGCGCGGCACCCAGCGGCCAGTTCGACGCCTTGCCGAACTGCGCCTGGATTGCGTTGGCGATCATCACGCCGTCCTTGCCGCCGACCAGCTTCGGCGTGACGTAGTCGCCAACGGTCGGGATCATGACGATCAGCGCCGCCGAGATGACGCCGGGCGCCGACAGCGGCAAGGTGACGCGCAGGAAGGAGCGCAGCGGCCCGTCGCCGAGGTCGGTCGCCGCTTCGACCAGGGTCCGGTCGACCTTCTCCAGCGAAACGAAGATCGGCAGGATGGCGAAGGTCGCCCAGGCATGGGTCAGCGTGATGATGACGGCGGTGGAATTGTAGAGCAGCGCGTCCGATGGCTCTTGGATGATGCCGAGGCCCATCAGGCCGGAGTTGAGCACGCCGTTATAGCCGAGGATCACTTTCCACGACATCACGCGCAGCAGGTAGCTGGTCCAGAACGGGATGGTTATGAGGAACAGCCACAGGCTCTTGTGGCGGCCGCCATGGAAGGAAATGAAATAGGCGATCGGGTAGGCAAGGGCCACGGTCAGCAGGCTGACCGTCAGCGAGATGTAGAGCGAGCGCCAGAGCAGGTCGCGGTAGATCGGCTCGGTCAGCGCGATCCGGTAATTCTCCAGCGTGAATGTGTGGTCGATGGTGAGATAGTTCTGCGTCCAGAAGGAATGCGCGATGACGACCAGGATCGGCAGGACCAGAAGAATAAGGGCATAAACGAAGGTCGGACTGATCAGGGCAAAGCCCTGGACGGCTTCCGATTGCAGAAGGGGACTTCGTCTCGATCCCGCCATGCGCAGCGGGGGCGACCCTTCCGCAGCCGCCGTCATTGCAGCGCTCCGGGCGTGATTTCGATAGCTGGCTCGGAGTGTCCCGCCATGCGGCCTTCCCATTCGTGGCGCCGGTTGCCTGTTCCCGATTTATGCTCGGAGCGCGATCGCTCCCTGGCTTGCCGGCTTTCTTTCATCATGAGCGCATCCGCCGATTGAAATCAAGCGCTATTTCTGCGATATTGATTGAACGGATATTCAAAATGAAGTGATGAAAAGCCTAATTTCCCTGGTTTTCCACGTCGTTTGATATCCGAGGAAAATTCGACAACCCTGGCAATGCGAGGCGAAAATGGCGGCTCAAAGCAAGATCAAGGCAAGCGAACTCATCGAGCCCGGCGATGAGGACGCGGTCGAGCTCGCCAAGCGCCATCTCGTGCAGCCCTGGCCTTATGCCGGCTCGGTCGGCAACGAAGCTCGCGCGCTGATCGCCGAGGGTGACGGCATCTACATCACCGACGGCTCCGGCAAGCGCCTGATCGACGGTCCGGCCGGCATGTGGTGCATCAATGTCGGCCATCGCCGCGAGGAACTGGCCAAGGCCATGTACGACCAGGCGATGGCGCTCTCCTACAACACGCCCTGGTACACGATGAACGCGCCCTCGGCCGAGCTTGCCCGGCGCATCGCCGATGCGGCGCCTGGCGACCTCAGCCACACCTTCTTCACCACCGGCGGCTCTTCGGCGGTGGAGACGGCGCTGCGCTTCATGCAGTTCTACAACAATGTGCGCGGACGGCCGGAGAAGAAGCTCATCCTCAGCCGCGGCGGCGCCTATCACGGCTCGACCTATCTGTCGGCCTCGCTCAACGGCCGCCCGCGCGACCGCGACTGGATGGACGGCGCCGACGAGCTGGTGGTCAAGCTGTCCTCGCCCGATCCGTTCCGGCGCCCGAAAGGCATGAGCATTGCCGCCTTCACCGATTTCCTGGTCGACCAGTTCCGCGACACCGTCGCGCGTGTCGGCGCCGACCGGATCGGCGCCTTTGTCGGCGAACCGGTGCAGGCTTCCGGAGGCGTCATCGTGCCGCCGGATGGGTATCTGAAACGCATCCGCGAGATCTGCCGCGAGAACGATATCCTCTATGTCTCGGACGAGGTGGTGACCGGCTTCGGGCGGCTCGGCCATGTCTTTGCCTCCGGCGACGTGTTCGGCATCGACCCGGACATGATCACCTTCGCCAAGGGCATCACATCGGGCTATTTCCCGCTCGGCGGCGTCATCATCTCCGAGCGGCTGCTGGAAGAGCTGCGTCGCTCCAACCATCCGGATGCGCTGTTCGGGCACGGGCTCACCTACACCAGCCATCCGATCGGTTGCGCGGTGGCGCTGAAGAACCTCGACCTGCTGGAAGAGGGCGTGCTCGCCCACACGCGCGAGATCGCGCCCTATTTCCAGGCGCGGCTGAAGACGTTGGAAGAGCTGCCGCTGGTCGGCGAGGTGCGTGGCGTCGGCCTGATGGGTTGCGTCGAATGCGTCGCCGACCGCGAGAGCAAGGATCCGCTGCAGCTCGACAAGGATGTGGGAAAACGCATCGACGCGCATTGCCACGAGCTTGGCCTCCTGGTGCGGCCGCTGATCAACATGTGCGTGATGTCGCCGCCGCTGATCATCAGCCGCGAGCAGGTCGACGACATGGTCGGCATCCTGCGCGAAGGGATTTCGCGGACCATGGATGATTTGCGGAAAGAGGGCGTGTGGCGGGGGTGACCGTCTCTTCCTGCTCCCTGTGGAACGGGGAGAAGGAAGGGCCTCACGCCCTCGACCGCAGCGCGTCGTTCAGCCCCCACATGTCCTTTTCCTCGGGCGCAGTTTCCAGGCCGAGAACCGGGACCTGCTTGCGCAGATGGTCGTGGTGGGTGCGCACGCCATATTCGAGGTCGGAGAGATAGAAGCCCTCGAAGGCTTCCGACAGCATGGATTCGTTCGACCACACCGAAAGCTGGACGTCCTCGCTCATCGTGTCGCGGTCGATGCGGTAGGCGAGGTAACGCGCCGCGGCCTGCTCGCGCGTCTCGTCCTTGTAGCGGTAGATGGCGCCGCGCAGCAGCGTCTCGCCGGTCGACAACGGGAACTCCTGATAGAACTGGACGGATTCCGGCATGATCGACAGCGCGTTGTTGGGGAAGATGCCGTAATAGATCCAGGCCTTGCGCAGATGCTCCGGCAGATGCGCGGCCTCGGGCGCGAGCTTGATGTACTCGCGAACGCTCCAGCGCCGTCCGGCATGCGGATTGTAGGTGGCGAAGGACCGCGACACGCCGTTGATGAAGGGTTCGTCGAGATAGGTCGCGCCATAGAGGTCTTGCAGCGCCGGATGCGCCATGGCGACGTGATAGCCTTCATTGTCGACGTCGCGCACCGACTTCCAGTTGACCGGCGATTTCTGGGTCCATATGCCCCAGGACGGGACCATGTCGGCGATATTGTAATGCGCCATCTCGGCTTCGATCGGCTTCAGCAGTTCGGCCACCGAAGGCTGCGGACCGCCTTTGCGGAAGCGGATGAAGATGAAGCCCATCCAGATTTCGAGGTCGAGCGGCATCAGGCCGAACTCGGTCTTGTCGAGCTCGGGGAAGGAGCGCGGACGGGCGGCGCCCCGCAGCGTGCCGTCGAGATTGTAGACCCAGCCGTGGAACGGGCACACCAGGGCGTTCTTGCAGGTGCCCTGGCTGTCGGCGACGACGCGGCTGCCGCGGTGGCGGCACATATTGTTGAAGGCGCGCACGACGCCGTCCTTGCCGCGCACGATCAGCGCGCGCTCGCCGATGACGTCCATGGTCAGATAGTCACCAGCGTTGGGCACGTCGCAGACATGGCCGGCGATCTGCCAGTGATTGCGGAAGACATATTCCTTCTCGAGTTCGAGAAGGGCGTTGGAATGGTAACTCCACCCCGGCAAACCCCGCCGGTCCCAATCGTTGGGGATCGCCACGTCACGGAGGTGCGGGTTCATGGGTATGCTCTTCTTTTGTTGAATACTCATTCAATATAAGCATATTTTTCATTGAAATGCAACGGCTTGCGGAAATGTGGAAATTCCGTGGCGGCAAGTCTGGCCTCGCCTGAGCCGGAAAAATACCGGAAAATCCGGGTGTTAATCGAGGAAGCGGAACGGCAATTCAGAAGGCGGATACCCGTCTCGGAGAAGGCCTGTTTCGACGGGTCACGGGCGGGGGGCAGACGGCGGCGGCGCGCTCGATTCAGGCATTGCTGTGTGAGGCTGCTTACAGTCGGCCCCGCGCGACAGGCGCATATCTGCGCCGACCAGCTTCGATGGCCGTCGAACGGTTGCCGCGGATTGAGAATGCCGGCGCGTCCGGCGCCTGTTTCAATCCTGTTACACAGGCGGCCACCGCCGATCATCCGACTGTTACCTGGTGCGATTATGTTCGTTTCATAGCAAAAAGAAAGATAACGAAGGGAACAACGATGTTTGCGAAAGCTCGCGCCGCGGACGCCAATCGCCGCCTTGATGTGCCGGAACGCAATGACCGCCGGCCGAAGCTTGCGCTGCGCCAGCGCGCCAGCGACCATCCGATGGCAATGTTCATGCTGATCGGCGCCTGCGCCCTTGTCGCCATGCTGGCGGCACCTGCCTCAGGTCCGGCTTTCGCCTCGATCAATCCGCCGGTCAATGTCATCGAGGGCGCCCAGACCACGCTCAAGACCGCCCGCCTGCCGGAACCTTCGATCGACTTTGCCTGCAAGGGCCAGAATTGGGGCGCCGAGAGCGTCGACTGCCTGCGCGCCATCGCCGAGCAGTCCGGCCAGCACAGGGAACGCGCGGTGCGCATGATCGCCAACGCCGCGCCGCTCACCAACACGCCGAACGTTTTTTAAGACCTCCCCTGAGCGCACCCTCCTGCGCTCCAGTCAGGCTCCCGCCGCACCGTCGGTAGGGAGCCTCTTTTTTCGGCTCGGCCTGACCTGAATCTCAACAGCCCCTCTGGCGGCGCGAGGGCAGCACTCGGCCACACCTTT
This sequence comes from Mesorhizobium sp. B3-1-9, assembly GCF_006439595.1. NCBI lineage: Bacteria > Pseudomonadati > Pseudomonadota > Alphaproteobacteria > Hyphomicrobiales > Phyllobacteriaceae > Mesorhizobium > Mesorhizobium sp. B3-1-9. The sequence continues at coordinate 38,162 of NZ_VFTJ01000020.1, read as the reverse complement.
GCGATCTTGTTCTTGCCTCAGACCGGCCGGTTCAAATGTGGGCGCCATTGTCGGCTGCCGCGGCGACCTCGTCGGCGACGGTTGAGAGGATGCCGCGGACGTCGAGCGTCGAGAAAGGCTTCTCCAGGATTTGCGGCCGCTGCTGCGGCGGCAAGGCTTCGATCTCGGCCTTGGCGCCGATCAGATCGCCGGTCACCAGCACAAAGCGCTTCGCCAGCACCGGCTTCTCGACCAGCAGTTCGCGATAGATCGCCATGCCGCTGGTGCCCGGCATGCGCAGGTCGGAAAAGACGATGTCGGGCGGCATATGGCCGTTCAGCACGTCGGCGGCGGACGTCCAGCTTGCCACGACGCGTGACTTCAGGCCCATCAGCTCCAATATATCTGAAAGCGAACCGGCGACGTCGGGCTCGTCGTCGATGATCAAGGCATGGCGCAGTCCGCTCGAGCGTACGGCACTCTCGCCGGCCTTTGCCGCCTCACCGGCGATCGCCGGCAATTGCACGACGAAGCGCGCGCCGTGCGGCTCGACCTCCTCGAACCAGATGTTGCCGTGGTGGCGCTCGACGATCGACTTCGAGATGGACAGGCCGATGCCGGTGCCGACGCCGACCGGCTTGGTGGTGAAATAGGATTCGAAGATGCGCGCGCGGATCGCCTCGGGAATGCCGGGGCCGTTGTCCTCGACGGAAAAGCCCGGATTGCCGTGCTCGTTGCGAAACGTCCGCACCTTGATGGTCCGCTCGCCGGTGACGCCGGCCAGCGCGTGCTGGCTGTTGATAAGGAAATTCGCCGCCACCTGCGTGATGTGATCGGCATCCGCCATGGCAAGCAGTGGCCCGCTGGCGAAATCGGTGTCGATGACGATGCCGCTGGAGCGCGCGCCATAGGCGGTGACCTCGAGCGCCGAGCGCATCACCTGGTTGAGATCGGTCTCGGCCTGCTCGGTCGGGTGCAGGCGCACCATCGACAGGAAGCTCTTGACGATGCGGCCGCAGCGCTCGGCGGCGGCGCGCACTTTTTCGGCGCGGACCTTGGTCTGCGGATCGCTGGCGAATTCGTGCAGCAGCGTCGACTGCGCCACAACCACCGCCAGCGGGTTGTTGAGCTCATGCGAGACGCCGGCAAGCAGCGAGCCCATCGCCGCCATCTTCTCGTTCTGGTGCAGCTTCTCGCGCTGGCGGTTGATCTCTTCCTCGGCCTGCAGCTTTTCGCGCAGGTCGCGGATCGAGCCGAAGATCAGGCGGCGGTCGGCAACGCGCATCTCGGTCGCCGTAAGCTCGATCGGGAAGATCTCGCCGGCGGCGTTCTGGGTGACGGTCTCCAGCCGTTGGCCGACCATCGGCGCGCCGCGCCCGGCCATGTATTCGGCGCCCGAGGCATAGCCCTTGCGATAGTATATCGGAACGATGGTATCGAGCAGGTCCTTGCCAAGGATGGCGCTGCGCTGGAAGCCGAACATCTTCTCGGCGGCCGGATTGAACTCGATGATCGAACCGGCCTCGTCGATGACGATGATGGCGTCGAGCGAGGCCTGCAGCATGGTGCGGCGAATCACTTCGCTGGCATGCGCCTCGGACGGCGAGCGCTCGATGGCGTCACCGATCGCCAGGGCGATGATGTGCAGGGTCGCTTCTTCCTCGTCCGTCCATTCGCGCTCGGCGACGCAGTCGTTGACGGCCAGCGTGCCCCACAGGTGGCCATGCGCGAACACGGAGACGGACAGGAACGACCTGATGTTCTGCTTCTCGAAATCGGTCCGCAGGAAACCGTCGAGGTCGCGTGTGTGGCCGGAGAAAATCTTGCCTTGCCGCTCATCCTCCTGCAACTGCTCCAGCAGCGAGTCCGAGTTGATGATCGATTGCATGATCACCGAGGGCGACGCCAGCTCGCCGCCGAAGTCAGGGTCGATCCAATAAGCGGCGACGGATTGGGCGAAGCCTTCGCCCGGCAATTCACGCAGGCGGAAGAGAATGCCGCGCTGGCAATCCATCTTGCGGCACATTGTTCGCAGTATGTCGTCCATCTCGCGCTGCCAATCGCCTGCCTCGCGCAGGCGGCGCACGACATGGACGGCCGCCATCGCGGCGCCGCCCGGGCGCGAGCCATGCGTATCGGCGCGTGCTGTATCAGCAGTCATGGTCGGCCGTCTCTCGGAGCCCGCTTGAAGCGCGTCGCGTCGAAACGGATTCGAGCGCCGCGATTCAAGTCTGTATTTTGATGCATGTCGTTTCCAAAACCGCTGCGCACTTTTGGGCAACATGCATTGGGCTGGTTCAATTGCTGTCGCCGCTCGGCAGCGAGAAGATATAGCCTTCGCCGCGCACCGTGCGCAGGAATTTCGGATTGGCGGGATCGGCCTCGATCTTCTTTCGCAACCGCATGATGCGGATGTCGACCGCGCGCGAGGATTCCGGATCCTCCACGAAGCCGATGGCTTCCGAAATCGCCGCTCGCGTCAGAAGCCGGTTGGCGCGGGTGAGAAAAACCTCGAGCACGTCGAACTCGCTTTTGGCCATCTCGATGACCGCGCCATTGGCGCCGATGACCAGACGGCCGTCGAAATCGGCCTGGAAGCCGCCGAAATTCATCAAGCGGCGATTGCCGGTTTCGGCCTTCGCCGCCTGCGGCTCGGCGGGCCGCGGCACGCGGCGCAGCACGCTGCGCACCCGCGCCAGCACCTCGCGCAATTCGTACGGCTTGACGATGTAATCGTCGGCGCCGAGCTCCAGCCCGACGATGCGGTCGAGCGCGGTGCCGGCGGCCGTGGCGTAGATGATGCCGATCTGCGTTTTCGAGCGCAGCCAGCGGCCGAGCGACAGCCCGTCCTCGCCAGGCATGGCGATGTCGAGGATGGCGAGGTGGAAAGATTGCGCCTCGAACAGCGCGCGCGCCACGGCCGCATTTTCGGCCGTGACGACGTCATAGCCGCTGGCGCCGAGATATTCGGCCACAGCCTCCCTCAGATCCGGTTCGTCCTCGACGACGATGATGCGTACCTTCACGACGCGCTCGCTCCCGCTTTCAGCGGAAAGTAGATTGGGTATAAACATGATGTCCAGCACTCATCTCGAGTTGTCTGTGGCGGGGTGAAGAAAATGGCCGCACGATCCGTCATCGCGCTTGTGTCCGTCGCCGAGGTGGTGGCTAAAGATCTCGCCGATCATCTCGACCGGCGTGGGCACGACGTGCGCCAGGCGCGCCAGCCCTGGGAAGCGGAGACGCTGCTTTCGGCCGGCGGCATCGATGTCGTGGTGGTCGGCGACGGTGTCACCCAGGCCGAGAGCCGCGAACTGCTCAAACGTTACAGCGGCCAAGGCGGTGGCGGCGAGGGCGGTCCCGATTTCATCCTGATCTGCCGGCCGGGCGACCTCGTCGACAAGGTGCTGGCGCTCGAACTCGGTGCTGCCGACGTCATCGAAAGCCCGCTCAACGTGCGCGAGCTTGCCGCGCGTATCGGCGGCCTGCTGACCAGACGCGGCAGGGCCGCCGGCGAACTGATCGTGCTGGAAAACGCCACCGTCGACCTGCGGTCGGCCATGGTGATGCATCGCTCGGGCTCGGAGGATCAGCTTTCGCCGGGGCAGGTGGCGCTGCTCAGGCTGTTCCTGGCGAGCCCGCGCAAGGTGCTGACGCGCGACGACATCATTGCCGCGGCGCCGGCCGAGAATGCCGACGCATTCGACCGTTCGATCGACTCGCGCATCGTGCGGCTGCGCCGCAAGCTCGACACCGAGACCATCACCACCATCAGGGGCGCCGGCTATCGTTTCGATCCGCCGGTCCCGCGCAACGAGTAAGTTCCGATCGGCGAGGCGTTTGAGCATCGGCTTTCCCAAGCGGTAGTCATTCTGGGTCCGACGCCCGGCGCTCAGCGCACCACGATGACAGAGGGGCCGGATGGAAGGTCGGCGCTGGCGGTTATCTCCGCCTTGGCGCGCTCCTTGAGCAACACCGTCGCCAGCGCGGCGAAGCCGAGCAGACCCTGCGCGTAGAGCAGCGCGGAAAGTACAGAAGCGGCAAATTTCGTCTTCATCTTCAAACCCCAATCTCGAAATCGTCGGTGCTTCAGGAGACTCCCGAAGCGCCCGCGCCGCTGACGGAGCCCCCCGCTGCGGCGCGGGCCTTCGGTCCTCTCGGCAGCAAGTAGCCGGAGGGGCCGCGTGTCCTCATCAACCGAAGGCCGACCCGCCAGAGGGCCTTCAGCCGGTGGACGCGCAGGCTGGACAAAATCCAGACCGTGGCGATGAACAGAGCCATGTGCAGCGTCGAAACCTCGCCGGACGTCATCGCCGCCAGCGTCATTTCGATTTCCTGCGCATTTTCGTTTGCAGATGTCTGTTCCCGTTGCGTCAAATCTGACGCCGGCCTGTATCCAGATCATGCCGCCGTGGCTGCACTTTGTTGCAGATTGGTTTCAAAAGGGGCTGCGTTTCTTTCATATATGTATGAAGTGAACTTTCGTTTCTCGACCGAGCCCATTGTCCAACCCTCTATCCCTTACCTTGGAAAGGTCTAGCAGCACCCGTCTTCGGAGACATCTTGTTAATTTCTAGAAACAAATTCGAAACAAAAACGAGCACCAAGCGAAATTGACCTGAAACAGGCCTTCTCGATAAGGCGGTCCATCGAAATTGAAGCCGGACACAACGGCAAAAACAGAGGGATCGTCATGCACACCGCCATTTCCGCCAAGCTCATCAATGTCACCGCCGCCGCGCTCACCGGCGCGGCTCTGCTCTTCGGCGCCGGCAATGCCGCGCATGCCAACCAGATCGTCGCCAAGGTCTCGCTGTCGCAGCAGATCATGGAAGTCACGGTCGACGGCCGCCCGACCTACACCTGGAAGGTATCGACCGGCGCGAGGGGGCACATCACGCCGACCGGCTCGTTCAAGCCGACCCGCATGCATGAGATGTGGTATTCGAAGAAATACGACAACGCGCCGATGCCGCATTCGGTCTTCTTCAGCGGCGGCTACGCCGTTCACGCCACCTATGCCATCGGCCGTCTCGGCCGTCCTGCCTCGCATGGCTGCGTGCGGCTGCATCCGGATGCGGCGGCCGACTTCTATCAACTCGTCGAGGTCTTCGGCCCCGGCAACACCAGCATCGTGATCGTCAAGTAGCAGACTGGGTCAAGTAACGGGCTGGGTAAAGTAGCAGGCGGGTTGCCGCCTTCGGGATAGCGCCGAAGCCGTGGGGCGACCGCCAAAAAAGAGGCCGGAATTTCCGGCCTCTTTTTTTGGCTCGCTTCAGCTCGGCAGCGCCGGCATCAGCTTCGGATCGGGCTTCTCGGCGAGATGCGGCAGGTCCCTGCTGGCGATGAAGGTGTAGAACATCGGCACGACGAAGAGCGTGAACATGGTGCCGACCAGGATGCCGGTGAAGATGACCAGGCCCATCGAATAGCGCGCGGCCGCACCGGCGCCGCTGGAGACGATCAGCGGCACGACGCCGAGCGCCATGGCGGCCGTGGTCATCAGGATCGGCCGCAGGCGCACCTTGGCCGAAGCGATGATGGCGTCGCGGCGCCGCATGCCATGAATCTCACGCTGCTGGTTGGCGAATTCCACCAGCAGAATGCCGTGCTTGGTGATCAGGCCGATAAGCGTGATCAGGCCGACCTGGGTGTAGATGTTGAGCGTTCCCAGGCCGATGTTGAGCGGCACGATCGCGCCGAAGATCGACAGCGGCACCGCCATCATGATGATCAGCGGGTCGCGGAAGCTCTCGAACTGGGCCGCCAGCACCAGGTAGATCACGATCACTGCCGCCGCGAAGGCGATCAGGATGGTGTTGCCCTGTTCCTTCTCCTGCCGCGACTGGCCGGAATAGTCGACGAAGAAGGTGTCGGGCAGGGTCTCCTTGGCGAGGTCCTCCAGCACCTTCAGGCCGTCGCCGGTGGTCACGCCGGGCAGAGGCAAGGCCGAGATCGTCGAGGAGTTCAGCTGGTTGAACTGCTCGATGGCCGCCGGCGAGGCGTTGGTCGAAATCTTCACGACCGCCGACAGCGGCACCATCTTGCCGTCGACGCTGCGGACGAAATATTCGCCGAGCTTCTCGGGGTTGTCGCGGAATTCCTGCGGCACCTGGGGGATGATGTCGTAGCTGTTGGAATCCCGGTCGAACTGCGCCACCTCGGCGCCGCCAACAAGCAGCGTCAGGGTGTTGCCGATATCGGCAATCGGCAGGTTCAACGCCGCCGCGCGCTCGCGGTCGATGGTGACGGTCACCTGCGGCGCATCGTAAGCCATCGAGTTTTGCACGACGATGAAGCGGCCCGAAGCCTGCGCCTTGTTCTTGATCTTCTCCGCCTGCTCGAAGACTTCCGAGGGGTCGCCGGTGGAGCGCACGACCATGGAAATCGGCAGGCCGCCGCCGGAACCGGGCAGCGTCGGCGGCGCGAAGACGAAGGCCTCGACGCCGGCGACCTTGGAGATGCGCCCCTGGATGTCGGCCTGAAGCGCCTTCGAATTGCGCTTGCGTTCCGCCCAGTCCTTGAAGGCGAAGCCGACAAAGGCGCTGTTGGTGGCGCCGCCAAAGGCAACGGCCGAGAACTGCGCCCTGGTCTCGGGAATGTCCTTCACCAGGCCGAGGATCTGGTTGACGTAGGTCTCGGTGTAATCCGACGTCGCGTAGCGCGGCGCGGTCACGATCGAGAGCAGGAAGCCCTGATCTTCTTCCGGCGCGAGTTCGGTCGAGGTCTTGGTGAACATGAAGCCGGTAAGGGCGACCAACGCGACGACGATGATCAGCGTTACCGGGCGGTTCCTGAGCGAGGCGGTGACAGCCCGCTCATAGAGGTGTTCGACGCGTGTGAACGTGCCGTCGACGATACGCTGGAAGCGGCCGTGCTGGCCGGCCTTCAGCAGACGTGCCGACATCATCGGGGTGATGGTGATGGCGATAAGGCCGGACAAGACCACCGAGCCGGCGAGCGTCACCGCAAATTCACGGAACAACGCGCCGGTCAGGCCGCCGGTGAAAGCGAGCGGCGCGAACACGGCGGCCAGGGTCATGGTCATCGCCACGATTGCGGTCGCGATCTCGCGCATGCCGTTGAATGCCGCCTGCATCGGCGACATGTGGTCCTCCTCCATGTGACGGTGGATGTTCTCCACCACCACGATGGCGTCGTCGACGACAAGGCCGATCGCCAGCACCATGGCCAGCAGGGATAGAAGGTTGATCGAGTAGCCGACCGCAAACAGGATGAAGCAGACGCCGATCAGCGACAGCGGGATGGTGACGATCGGCATCATCACCGAGCGGAACGAACCCAGGAACAGAAGGATGACGACGATGACGATGGCAACCGCCTCGGCGATGGTCTTGAACACTTCCTCGATCGACGCGCTGATCTGCCCGGTAGCGTCGTAGACGATCTCGATCGTCATGCCCTTCGGCAGCGTATCCTGGATCTGCGGCACGAGCTTGGTCAGCGCCGCCGCCGTCGTCAGCGGGTTGGCCGCGGGCGTCGGGAAGATGGCCAGGAAGGTTCCCGGCTTGCCGTTGAAGCTCACCCTGGTGTCGGTGTTCTCCGCGCCGAGCTCGACTCGCGCGACATCGCGCAGGCGCACAACCTGGCCATCCGTCGAGCGGATCGGGAGCTGGGCGAAGGCCTCGGGCGTCTGCAGGGTCGAATGCACGGTGATCGAGGAGACCACATATTCGTTCTGGGTGTTGCCCGGCGCCGACAGGAAGTTCGAGTTGTTGATCGCGGTCAGCACGTCCACGGCCGTGGCGCCACGGGCGGCGAGCCGGATCGGGTCGATCCAGATGCGCATGGAATATTCCTGGGCGCCGAAGATCTGGACGTCGGCGACACCTTCCACGGTCGAGATGCGAGGCCGGATGACGCGCTCGATATATTCGGTGAGCTGCTCCTTCGTCATGTTCGGGTTCTGCATCGAGATGTACATCATCGCGAACTGCTGCCCGGTGCCCTTGACGATCACCGGGTCCTTGGAGGCGTCCGGCAGGGTGCCGCGCACGCCCTGGACCTTGGACAACACCTCGGCGAGCGCGACGTCCGGGTTGGAGCCGAGCTTCATCTGCACGGTGACCGTGCTCGAGGACGGACGGCTGGACGAGGTCACGTAGTCGATGTTTTCGGTCGAGGCGACGGCGCGCGCGATCGGGGCCGATATGAAGCCCTGGATCAGGTCGGCGCTGGCGCCGGGATAGGCCGTGGTGATGGTGATCGCCGTCTCGTCGACCTTCGGATACTGGCGGATCGACAGGCCGAAGATGCCCTGGAAGCCCAGAAGCAGGATCATGCAGGCCAGCACCGTCGAGAGCACCGGCCGGCGAATGAAGAGGTCGGAGAAGCTCATTGCTGAACCTGCTTGTTCGCCGATTTGCTGGGATCGATGGTGTTGTCGACGGCAACCGACATGCCGTTGAAGAGCCGGTTCTGGCCGGCCGTGACAACCTGGTCGCCGTCCTTGAGGCCCTCGGCGATCTCGACCATGCCGTTGTTGCGGCGGCCGAGCTTGACGAACACCTGCGAGATGGTGAGCGCAGGCTGCTGCGCGGCCTCGGACGGCTTGGCGGCGTCGGCTGGTTTGGCGGCGTCGCCGGACGCCTTGTCGGCCGGCTTCGCGTCCGCCGGCTTTGCCGCGTCGTCGGCGGGCTTGGTGGCGTCCGCCTGCGGCTTGGCGGGATCGCCGGCCGCCTTGTCGGCGCCGGCCTTGTGCTCATCCGGCTTGGCCGGCGCGGCAGCGGCACCCCCGGCGGGCTTTGCCGGCTCGACCACGAAGACATAATCGCCATAGAGGCTGGTCGTCACCGCCGTCTGCGGCACGGAGATGACGTTGTTTTCCTGCGGCAGCTCGACGCGGATCTGGACGAACTGGCCAGGCGTCAGCTTGCCTTCCGGATTGGCGACCTCGCCGCGAATCGAGACCAGCCGGCTTGCCGGATCGATCTTGGGATCGATGCCGCGAATAGAGCCGGCAAAGGTCATGTCGGCGAGGCTGCCGCCGAGCTTGACGGTCTGGCCGATCTTGAGCAGCGGCAGCTGCTGCTCGGGAACCGTGAAGTCGACCCGCATCGTGTCGAGATCCTGGATCGTCACGACGGAGTTGCCGGGGGCCAGGTACTGTCCGACGTCGATCTTCGGGATGCCGACCGTGCCGCCGAAGGGCGCGGACAACTGCTTCTGGTCGAGCACGGCCTGCATCTTGTTGACCTGCGCGGCGGAAGCGTCCGCCGCGGCGCGCGCGGCGTCGAGCGTCGCATCCGTGCCGACGCCGCGCCGCTGCAATTCGATCGCGCGGGTCAGCGCCGCCTGGTCCGACGCGGCCTGCGCCTTCTGCGCCACCAGATCGGCTTTCTCGACCGCGTCGTCCAGCTGCAAGAGCACGGCGTCGGCGGCGACCTTCTGGTTGGCGTGGAAGAGGATGTCCTTGACGATGCCGCTCGTTTCGACGGTAAGGTCGACACCGCGCACGGCATTGACGGTACCGATCGCCTCGACGCCGGGCGTCCATTCTGCCGGCTTGACGATCACGGTCGAGACCGTAGCGGCCGGCGGCTTCATAGTGGCAAAGAATTGCTTGATGCCGGCATCGCGCATGAAGTTGAAGCCTACGATGCCGACGCACACCAGGGCGAGCAAAAGCAAGAATCCGGCGATGATGAAAAAGCGCTTCACGGATGGTCCCCTCGAGCCGGCAACCGGCAAATCAATCGATGCCGGGACACATATCGACGAAAGGTCCCGATTTCAAATGGCGCGCCTTACTGTACCGGCTGGACGGTCTTGTCAATTCCGCCTAGGCTAATGTAGGGGGAGGCGTGATGAGAGTACCCAGGGCCAACTCACGCGAAAAGATACTTGCCGCCGCCGCCGACGTGGCGCGCGAGGCTGGTCCGGGAAGCCTGTCGCTCGAGGCGGTCGCCAGCCGCGCAGGAGTGTCGAAAGGCGGCCTGCTCTACAACTTCCCAACCAAGGCCAAGTTGATGCAGGGGCTGGTCGAAAGCTACCTCAGCGATTTCCAGAAGGCGCTAGAAGCACGCGCTAGCGAGGCCGGCCAGGAAAGCGTGCTCTCAGCCTATATCAAGTTGTCGGCCGACGACTGCGAGCGGCCGAAACCCTCGGCGTCCTGGATGTTCTCGGCGATCGCCGAAGATCCCGATTTTCTGACGCCGATCAAGGCCTTCAAGCACCAGCTGTTCGAACGGCTGAAGGGAGAGACGGACGACCTCGGCTCGCTGCTGGTCTGCTTTCTCGCCATCGAGGGGATGCGCAGCATGAATCTGTTTGATTCAGACGTGCTGTCCGAAGACGAGCGCAAGCTTCTGGTGTCCTCGCTCCTGAAGATAGCCGGATAGGTCGCCAAACGGTTTGGTAGTGACCAAACAGTTTGGTGGCGACCAAAGTGTTTGGTGGTGACCAAACGGTTAAGAGCGTCACACCAGCTTCATCCTAGGGACATAGCGTCCTCCCCGGTTCTTTGCTGCAATGCAAATGGAGTGGGACAATGGTGGACGTAGTTTCCAGTGAGGCGGGGATCCCGAGACCGGATCATCCCCTAGAACAATCGGGCGGTGCCAAATGGTTCCTGCCGGCTTTCGGCGTGCTGGTGCTCGTCGGCATCATCTATGTCGGCTATGCGCTCAGCCAGGATCTTGCCATCGCCAAGACGGTGCCCTGGATCCTGCTCGGCATCGCCCTTCTGATTGCGCTGGGCTTCGAGTTCGTCAACGGCTTCCACGACACCGCCAACGCGGTGGCCACCGTCATCTACACGCGGTCGCTGCCGGCCGAATTCGCCGTCATGTGGTCGGGCGTCTTCAATTTCCTCGGCGTGCTGACCTCGAGCGGCGCGGTGGCCTTCGGCATCCTGTCGCTGCTGCCGGTCGAGCTCATCCTGCAGGTCGGCTCGTCATCCGGCTTCGCCATGGTGTTCGCGCTGCTCGTCGCAGCGATCCTGTGGAACCTCGGCACCTGGTTCCTCGGCCTGCCGGCCTCGAGCTCGCACACGATGGTCGGCTCGATCATCGGCGTCGGCCTCGCCAACCAGTTCATGGCCCCGGCCGGAAGCGCCACCAGCGGCGTCGACTGGGGGCAGGCGACCAATGTCGGCACCACGTTGCTGGTCTCGCCGATCGTCGGTTTCTTCGCCGCGGCCATCCTGCTCTATGCCATGAAGCTCCTGGTGCGCAATCCGGCGCTCTACGAGGCGCCGAAGGGCAACGCGCCGCCGCCATGGTGGATCCGCGCGCTGCTGATCTTCACCTGCACCGGCGTCAGCTTCGCGCACGGCTCCAATGACGGTCAAAAGGGCATGGGCCTGATCATGCTGATCCTGATCGGCGTCGTGCCGACCGCCTATGCGCTCAACCGCACGCCCGACATCAACTATCTCCAAGCCTACAAGTCGGCCTCCGCCAGCGTCGAGACGGCGCTGGGCAAATATGCCAAGCCCGGCGTCACCGTTGCCGATGCCAATGCCGCAAAGGCAGCCGTGCAGGAAGCCGTGCGCAGCAAGACATGGAACGATCAGACGACCGTTGCGCTGCAGACCTATATCCACAACACGACTGCCGAGCTGCAGCCCTACGCTTCCGTCGACAACGTGCCGACTGACCTGGTCAGCAACGCGCGTAACGACATCTACCTGATCGGCGAAGCGCTGAAGCTGATCGACAAGAAGAAGCTGCTGCCGATGCAGGACGCCGACCTGAAGTCGGTGACCGACTACCATAAGGCGGTCGACAACGCGACGAAGTTCATCCCGCTGTGGGTGAAGATCGCCGTGGCGCTGGCGCTTGGCCTCGGCACCATGGTCGGCTGGAAGCGCATCGTCGTCACCGTCGGCGAAAAGATCGGCAAGAGCCACCTGACCTATGGCCAGGGCGCCGCCGCCGAGCTGGTGGCGATGGTGACGATCGGCATGGCCGACCGTTTCGGCCTGCCGGTGTCGACGACGCACGTGCTGTCGTCCGGCGTCGCCGGCACGATGGCGGCCAATGGCTCCGGCCTGCAGTGGTCGACCGTGCGCAACCTCCTGCTGGCCTGGGTGCTCACGCTGCCCTGCTCGATCGCGCTGGCCTTCGTGCTGTTCGTGATCCTGCGCCACGTTTTCTGAGCGGCGGTTCTTGCCTGACCAGCAACATCGACGGCGCCGGTTCCGGCGCCGTCTTGCTTTCGAGCATTTGATTGAGTGGCGGCCATGAATGAGGCATCGCATCTGACGCTGCTTGCCTGGGACGACAGCCGCCACCACGCGCCCGGCCTGATCTGGGCCTATCGCGGCGCCGCCGGCCAAGCGCCGCAGCCGATCGCGCCGAAGGACATCGAAGCAGCGCTTGCCGCGCCGGACGGCTGGGTTTGGCTGCATGTCGATCTCATCGACCAGCGGGCGCATTCCTGGATCGGCCATGCCTGCGCGCTGCCGCAATCGGCGCATGCGATCCTCGAAGGCCATGAGGACAGCATGGCGCTGGCGCATGAAAAGGGCGTCGTGCACGGTATCGCCGCCGACCTGCATGGCGAGATCGGACGCAGGTCGACCACCATCGGCAGGCTGCATTTCGCCGTGACGGACCGGTTGCTGGTGACCGGCCGGCGCCATTCGCTGGCAGCGGTGGAAGAGGTGAACAAGGCGCTTTCGCAAGGGCTCCAACCGGCGACCGCCTTCGAGCTGTTCGGCGCTATCGTGCTTGCCTTCTGCGGAAGCGCGAGCGGGCGGCTGGCGCTGGCCACGAAGCAGCTTGACGAGGTCGAGGACCGTCTCGTCACCGAGCGCCTTGCCGACGAGCGGCGCCGGATCAAGGAGGTGCGTCGCCTGGGGGTGTCGTTGCACCGGCCGATCGCGGCACAGGTCGCGCTGTTCCTGGACGAGAACCGTGCCGGCTGGGAATTGTCGGCCGGCGCGCATGAGATATTGGGCAAGCTGGCGGCTCGCCTCAAAAGGCTCGACCGCGAAGTCGTCATGGTCAACGACCGGGCAAGGCTGCTGCAGGAAGAGGTCGCGGCGGAACTCGCGGACGAATCGAACCGCAGCCTGAAGGCGCTGGCGGTGATGAGCGCGCTGCTCCTGCCGGGAACGCTGATCGTCGGCATTTTCGGCATGAACACAGAAGGACTGCCGTTCACGCATACGCATGGCGGCTTCCTGCTGGCGATGCTGCTTGCGGGTGGGGCGACCGGGTTGTTCTACTGGCTGTTGCTGCGGGCAGGCGCCGATCTCAAATTCTAAAGCGCGTCGCGTCGAAACGGATACACGCGAGGCGCTTTAGGTCGTTGCCTGATGCATGTCGTTGTCGCAAAACCGAGGTCACTTTTGCGCGACATGCATTAGGCTTCTTGACGTGCGTCAGGACCCCGAGCCGCGACGCGGCCCGGGCGGCCATGACCCTTAGGTCGGGTCTTCGCGGTGCAGGTCGTGGATGGTGACGCCGTCGGCGTTGTCGGGCAGCATCAGCCATTTCTTGTGACGCAGCGTGCGTTCGGTGTCTTCCAGGCCCATCTCCCAGTGCTCGCGCATCGAGGTGCCGGAAAACTCATAGTCCTTGGCGTGGCCTTCGTAGCCTTTGTGCTGGTAGATCAGGTGGACGATGTTGACCACGCCGGCATCGGAATAGTCGGCCATCAGTTCCTTCTCGCCGTCCTTGAGCTGGTCCGGCGGCACGCGCTTCAGCGCGTCGAGAAGCTTCATCTTGAGCGCATGGATGCGCTGGAAGTTGTCGGTGTTCTGTCGCGTGCGGCTGGAATACAGGATGTCCTTGTGGCGCGACAGGACGTCGGCCATGCCGCGGGGCAGCACGCCGCGGGCGCTGAACAGATCGACCTGGAACACCAGCGAGGAGCGATCCTCTTCCTGGTCGAGCAGATATTGCAGCGGCGTGTTGGAAACGATGCCGCCATCCCAGTAATATTCGCCCTCGATGCGGATCGAGGGGAAGGCCGGCGGCAGCGCGCCGCTCGCCATGATATGTTCCGGCTCGATGCGCACCTTGTCGGTGTCGAAATAGACGAAGTTGCCGGTCCTGACATTGACCGCGCCGACGCTCAAGCGCTTCTTGCCGTCGTTCAGCACGTCGAAGTCGATCAGGCTCTCCAGCGTGTCCTTGAGCTCGGCGGTGTCGTAGAAGCTGGTGGCGCCTTCCGCTCCCGTCAGCTGGAACCAGGGGCTGGGACTGCGCGGCTTGAAGAAACCGGGCTGGCCCATGGTCATGGTCATCCACGACGAGGTCTGGTTGCGGATGTCGCGGTAGATGTCGCCTTCCGGCGTATAGGCCCAGATCTTGCGGCCCGAGATCGTCTGCCAGAACTGCTCCAGCCGCTGCAGGCGGCGGCTGGGCTCGTTGCCGGCGATGATCGAGGCGTTGATGGCGCCGATCGAGACGCCGGAAAGCCAGGTCGGCTCACAGCCGGCGTCGGCAAGCGCCTGATAGACACCCGCCTGATAGGCGCCGAGCGCGCCGCCGCCCTGGAAGACCAGGGCGATGCGGTCATATTGCGCCGTGATTTCCTGAATGGTGGCGGCGGCCGCCTTGCTGCGGTTGCGCTCAAGCACCGGCTTTCTCCAGCTCCTTCGCGCCCGCAGCCGATCGGCCGTGGTCCGCGAGGTAATCATGCACGACTTCGCCGAGGCCCAGCGTCAGGTCGGCGGTGAAATGAACGGCAGAGACGATGTCGAGCACCGGCAGCTTGGCGACGTCGGCCATGACATGCGGGCGAAGGTCGAGCGCAGCCGGCGCCGTCCAGGCTTCCTTCAGCGTGATGTCGGTGAGGTAGTAGCGGACCAGCTCGCAGATGCGCGGGCTGCCGTCGACATGCGGGATGATCTTGATGAGGAAATTGGGCGCGGCGAGTGAGGCCAGCACCTGGTCGTGGTCGGCCTCGCGGTGCTTGTAGCCCATGGTGCCGGTGGCGCACAGAATGCTGCCATAATGCAGCGTGCCGACCACCACTTCGCCTTCATGCACGATCTTGGGGCTGGCAAGCTTCTTCGGGAAACCCCACAGCTCGCGGCCTCCGGCGATCGGCGCATCGTCGTCGAGATACATGGAATGCACATAGCCGCCATACTGGCCCTTGTAGCGCACCGGGATGACCTGGCCGGTTTCGGTGTAGTCGCCGAAGCCGGTGGAGTCAGGCATGCGGATGAATTCGTATTTGACCAGCGGCTCGTCGATCTCGAGCGGCGCCGGAACGACGGCTTCCAGCGCCTCGCGCGTCGTGCGGTAGGTGATGATGATGTATTCGCGGTCGAAGAAGCGATAAGGGCCTGGCGGGAAGGACGGGTTGGTGAGCGGCATCGCATAGGCCCGCTTCACGACGTCGGCGATTTCCATGGCTGGTGCCCCAAACAAGGTTTGAAATGAGCCCGCGCGAATGCGCTGGCAAATATGTTGCACGGCAGCATGACAGTGCCGTGTCAGCGCCAAGACGACACTTCTTACAGCCGGCAAACCCCATCGCGGAGCTGTAATGGTGCCGACATATGGGTGTGGCATTGTGATGCTGCGGCGCACAAATCATGTGCCTTCCCGGCTGTTCGTCTTCATAGTCTTCCCTCCTGTCCTCCTGTCGCGAGATCTCCCATGGGTTCCCTGTCTTCGAAGAATGCGCTCGTCACCGGCTCGACCAGCGGCATCGGCCTGGCAATCGCCCGCGCCTTCGCCGCCGAGGGCGCCAACGTCACCATCAATGGCCTGGGCGACGCCGCGGCGATCGAGCAGGAGCGGGCCGGCATCGAAAAGGATTTCGGCGTCAAGTGCCGCTATTCGGGCGCCAACATGATGGACGGCGCCGCCGTTACCGCCATGGTCCACGAGGCCGAGGCAGCGTTCGGCAGCCTCGACATCCTGGTCAACAATGCCGGCATCCAGCATGTCGCGCCGATCGAGGAATTTCCCGACGACAAATGGGAAGCCATCATCCGCATCAACCTCTTGGCCGCCTTCTATGCCATCAAGGCGGCGGTTCCGGGCATGAAGAGCCGCAAATGGGGCCGCATCATCAACACGGCTTCGGCGCATGCGCTGGTCGCCTCGCCGTTCAAGTCGGCCTATGTCTCGGCCAAGCACGGCATTGCGGGGCTGACCAAGACGGTGGCGCTGGAAGTCGCGCAGGACGGCATCACCGTCAATGCGATCGCGCCAGGCTATGTCTGGACGCCGCTGGTCGAAAAGCAGATCCCCGACACGATGAAGGCGCGCGGCATGACCGAAGAGCAGGTCAAGCACGATGTGCTGCTTGCGGCGCAGCCGACCAAGGAATTTGTCACAGTCGAAGAGCTTGCCGCGCTGACGCTGTTCCTGTGCTCGGACGCGGCCAAGCAGATCACCGGCACGACCCTGCCGATGGATGGCGGCTGGACGGCGCAGTAAGGGCAACGACCGTTTAAGGGAGACAGGGCGGAGCTCCCATCTTCCCTAAAAGCGTGTCGCGCTGAAGCGGATTCAGGCGACGCGCTTTAAGCCTTTGTTTCATGCATGTCGTTATCGCAAAACCGCTGCACACTTTTGCGCGACATGCATTAGCAATTTGAATTCTTGACAATCGTAGGGGCGCGTTCCAGCATCATGGCCAAGGGGTTCCTCGCGACGACCCCGTGAGGCGTCAGCCCAACGATCGCGTCCAAACTCTCTGTGTTCTGGAGGTGGACGCCATGCCGTCAACAACCGCAATTACCGTTCCGCAGCTTTCCCGTCTCGTCGGCTTGCCCGATGCGCCTTGCCTGGTCGATGTGCGCACCGACGAGGACTATGAAGCCGATCCGCGCCTGTTGCCGGCGTCATGCCGGCGCGATTTCAGAACTGTCTCAAGCTGGGCGTCGGAGTTTTCGGGACGCAAGGTCGTGGTCATCTGCCAGAGAGGGCAGAAACTCTCGCAAGGCGTTGCCGCGTGGCTGCGCCATGACGGTATTCCGGCGGAGTCGTTGGAAGGCGGCTTCGAGGCCTGGGCCGCCGCCAGCGCGCCGTTGGTCGCGGCCGGCGCGATCCCGCCCCGCGACCAGAACGGCCGCACCATATGGGTCACCCGTTCCCGGCCGAAGGTAGACCGCATTGCCTGCCCCTGGCTGATCCGCCGCTTCGTCGATCCCGATGCGGTGTTCCTGTTCGTCGACGCTGCCGAGGTGCCTCTGGTCGCGGATCGCTTCGCCGCGGTTCCCTTCGATATCGAAGGCGTGCTCTGGAGCCATCGCGGCGATCGCTGCACATTCGACACGATGGTCGAGGAATTCGGACTGCGCGTCGATGCGCTCGACCGCCTGGCGCTGATCGTGCGCGCCGCCGATACGGCGCGCCTCGACCTCGTGCCGCAGGCGGCCGGGTTCCTCGCCGCTTCGCTTGGCCTGTCGCGCATGTTCCGTGATGACCTCGAACAGCTCGAAGCCGGCATGCTTCTCTACGACGCCTTCTTCCGCTGGTGCCGCGACGCCACCGACGAGACGCATAACTGGCCGGTTGGAGGCAAGGCACAATGAGCGCGCTTGCCAAGGACGCCGCCGCGCGACGGGCCGAGATCCCGGCCGCGCCGAGCTTCCGCGAAGCGACGCGGCTCTGGGCCAGGATCGGCCTGCTCTCCTTTGGCGGGCCGGCCGGCCAGATCGCGCTGATGCACAAGGAACTGGTCGAGGAGCGCCGCTGGATCGGCGAGGAGCGGTTCCTGCACGCGCTCAACTACTGCATGCTCCTGCCGGGCCCGGAGGCGCAGCAGCTTGCCGTCTATATCGGCTGGCTGCTGCACCGGACGGCAGGCGGCCTCGTCGCCGGCATCCTGTTCGTGCTGCCCGGCGCGTTGGTGATGCTCTGCCTGAGCGGCTTCTACATGCTCTACAACGATGCGCCGGTCGTCGAGGCGCTGTTCTTCGGCATCAAGGCGGCAGTGCTCGCCGTCGTCGTCGAGGCGGTGATCCGCATCGGCAAGCGGGCGCTGAAGAACCGTGCGATGGTGGCGATCGCCGTGGCGGCCTTCCTCGCCATCTATGTCGCCCGGGTGCCGTTCCCGCTGATCGTGCTCGCAGCCGGGCTGATCGGCTGGACCGGCAGCCGCTTCGCGCCGGCGCTGTTCTCCGCCGCGGCGCATGGCAAGACTGCAGCCGGCACCGAGACCAGGGGCGCGGTCGACCTGATGTTCGAGCGGGGCGAACTCGGCCACACCATGCCGAAGCGAGGGCATGCCATCCGCACCATCGCCATCTGGCTGCCGGTCTGGCTGGGGCCGGCGGCGCTGATCGCCGTGTTGGCGGGGCCGGGGAGCGTCTGGGCGCAGATCGGCGGCTTCTTCAGCCTGATGGCCGTCGTCACCTTCGGCGGCGCCTATGCCGTTCTTGCCTATGTCGCGCAGGCAGCGGTGACCTCGTTCGGCTGGCTTTCGCCTGGCCAAATGGTCGATGGGCTCGGGCTCGCCGAAACGACGCCGGGGCCATTGATCCTGGTGCTGCAATTCGTCGGCTTCGCCGCCGCCTATCGTCATGCCGGCTTTGCCAACCCGCTGCTGGCTGGATCGCTCGGATCGCTGCTGACGCTCTGGGTCACCTTCGTCCCTTGCTTCTTCTGGATATTCCTCGGTGCGCCCTACATCGAGCAATTGAGACGGAACAAGGCGCTGGCGGCTGCGCTTGGCGCGATCACCGCCGCGGTGGTCGGCGTCATCATGAACCTTGCGCTGTGGTTCGCGCTGCATGTCGTCTTCGGCAAGGTAGCGAGTGTCGGCTGGGGCGTGGAGGTTCCGGTCCTGTCCTCGCTCGACTGGCGTGCCGCGCTGCTGTCGGCGGCGGCGATGGTCGCCATGTTCAGGCTGAAACTCGGCATGCTGCCGACATTGGCGGGATCTGCGCTGGCGGGGCTTGCGCTGCTGGCGCTGTAGGCGGGCACGCCGTCCGATCACGTTAGCGTGAACGAAAAAGCCGACCGGCCGGGAATAAACCGCCCGGTCCGCCGGTCTCCAGGGGCATGCACCATTTGTGCGCAACAGCGGAGACCATCATGAAGCGGCACGACGACAAATACGCACGGGCCGAAGAGGGCGAAGGCGTCAGCCACCGTCGTCGCTTGGAGCGTTGGAGCTGGGCGCATGTGTTCCGGGCGATACCGCCCTGCCGCCGGCCCTGATCCCGTGCCGATCGCAACCATCGAGATCCACGACCATGACGGCGAGCATCCCGTTGCAGCCAGCGATGCGCCGTCCTCTTCCGAGGCGCCCCTTGCTTCCGAGACACTTGACTCCGGTGACACCAATGCCTTCTCCTCCCTCGAAGCAGGCGCCATCGCCTGCGGTCGCGATCTTCACCCGCACGAGCGGGGACAGATCGTCGCCTCCCGCTGAGGGCGGCGGCAGACCCGTGGCGGGAGCGTCCGACGGCGGAACGGTGTTGAGCGAAAAGATGCTGGCCGCGCGTTTTGCCGAAGTGGTGCTGCCGCATCTTAGCGATGCGCTGTCGCTTGCCCGCTGGCTGACCGGCAATCAAGCCGACGCCGAGGATGTGGTGCAGGAGGCCTGCCTCAAGGCGCATGCCGGCATTGCCGGGTTCGCTGGGGGAAATTCCCGCGCGTGGCTGCTCACCATCGTGCGCAACGCTTCCTACACATGGATGGCGCGCAACCGCCCGCGCAGCGTGGTTGCCGTCGGCGACCTCGCCGATCTCGATGACGTCTCGCCGCCGCCGGACAATGATGCCGACAGCCCGGAGGCGGTGCTGATCGCCAAGGCGAATTCGGCGGCGGTGGAAGCGGCGATCGCCAGGCTGCCGCAAGCCTTCCGCGAAACGGTGGTGCTGCGCGACATCAACGGTCTCAGCTACCGCGAAATCGCCACCATGCTCGACGTGCCGCAAGGCACGGTGATGTCGCGGCTGGCGCGGGCCCGCGATCTCTTGATGACGGAACTTGGAGGGCGCCATGAGCCCGCATGAAAATCGCCCGCGTGAGGATGGATTGCCGCAAGACCCGCAGGATATGAAGCTGATGATCCACGCCCTTGTCGATGGCGAGCTCGATGCCGCGGCTGCCCTGGCGGTCGAGCGGCGCATGGCCGCCGATCCGGAGCTCGCCGCCGAACATGCGCGCCTGGTGGCGCTGCGCGGTGCGCTCGCCAATGTGCCGCGGCCCGCCGTCAGTGACGACTTTTTGGCGCGCATCGCGGCGATCGCCGAGGTGAAGGATCCCGAGGTCGCGGAGGCCACGCAGGCTGAAGATATGAGGGTGGAGGCACAGCCCTCCGTGCCGGGCCAGGTCATCGCGATGCGGCCACGCGCGCCGCGCTGGTTCAATTCCTTCGACTGGCGCCAGATGGCGGCCTCGATCGCGCTGACGGCGTTTCTGGCCAGCGGCGCGACGCAATGGCTGACGACGGCGGACAACGGGGCCGACAGCTTCGCCGTGGCCGTCGCCAACGGCCATCGCCGCAGCCTGCTCGCGGCGACGCCGGTCGACATCGTCTCGTCCGACCGCCACACGGTGAAGCCATGGCTCGACGGCCGCATCGGCGTCTCGCCTGCGGCGCCCGACATGGCCAAGGATGGTTACGCCCTGCTTGGCGGGCGCGTCGAGGTGATCGGCGACAGGCCGATGCCGGCTCTGGTCTACCGCCATCATGAGCATCTGATCACGCTGGTGGCCGCGCCCCGGCAGAACGAGGCCAAATCCGTGCCGGTGGCGGACGATCTGTCGGCAGGCGGTTTCCTGCTGGTCCACTGGACAGACGACGCCTTCTCCTACTGGGCGATCTCGGATGCCGAACGCCCGGCGCTCGACGATTTCGTCGCCCGCTTCCGGGCGGCGATCATCGCCAATCCGGCGGCCGGTAGCCCGGGTTAGGGAAACGAAACTTCTTTATCGCCGCTATTTTTGAGGCCGATAACCCGTTCGGCGGGAAGGCAGATGCCTGTCCGTCCAGGATAATCGCGCCAAAGCACTTACCCCGTTGCGCCGGCGCCCGGGCGCGCAGGTAGATAAGTCAAGGTCACCTTTGGTATGTTATAAACGCCACGCTCTCGGGGCGGATACGAGTCGATGGATCAGGAAAGACTTCTAGCCGCAGTCCTCTTAGCTGATGTCGTGGGCAGCACGACACTTTATGAGCGCATCGGCGACGATGCCGCCCTGCGGCAGGTCTCGGATTGCCTCGACGCGATACGCGAGATCGTCGCCCAGCACGGCGGTGACTTCATTTACTCCAAGGGCGATGACGTGCTCAGCCTGTTCGAGAGACCGGAGGCGGCGCTGAGGGCCGTCTGCCAGATTGGCGGCCAACTGACAAAAGAGCCTTTGATCGCCCGGATCGGATTGCATTTCGGGGCGGTCATTCGCGCGCGTGGCGCGGTGTTCGGCGACGTTGTCAATGTCACCGCAAGATTGTCCACCACGGCCAACCCCGGGGAGGTCCTGATCAGCCAGAGCTTCTTCGAAGCCCTTTCCGCGGGCAGCCGCAGTACCTTGCGGCTCCTCGACAAAATGGCCTTCAAGGGAAAGCAAGAACTCTTCGACGTCTATACGCTGAGGAGCGACGATGGGGCCCTCAGCACGCACATCGCCAACCGAGGCACCTTTGTCGATAGGCGCTCCGCTCCGCCGCCGCAGATCAATCTGGTCATCCGCTATGAAGATCAGTCGCGATCCTGCCGAAACAACGAATTGGTGACGATCGGCCGATCTCCGGAATGCAATATCGTCGTCCAGCGACCCTGGGTCTCAAGGCACCACGCGACCTTCACCATTTCGAATGGCAAGGCGCGGCTTGCCGAGCGAAGCTCATCGGGCACATTTGTGTCGATGGGGCCCGGCAATGAAGTATTCGTACGCCGCGAAGATATTCTCCTCTTCGGCTCCGGCGTCATCTCGCCTGGACGCAGATCGGCCCTCGGCGACGCCCAGATCCTTCGCTACGAAATTATCTCAGGCTGACCGGCTGGGTTCGTTGGGGCGTGGCTGACTTCAAGCGGCCGCTGTCCCGCCGCTGCTGGTGGCTTGGTCCTGTTTGTTATGCGCCCGATATCACCGGCCGGTGTAGCCGCCGTCGATGGGCAGCGAGACGCCGGTGATCATGAACGTCACTCCACCATGAACCGCGAGCTGAAGGGCAGGCCCGCCGCTCCCACCGCCTTGGGCGAACGCTCGATGTTGCCGGCTATGGCGCTTATCCCAGGCATAGCCTGTTCCAGCTCCCGGCAGATCGCCTTGCAGACCGCCTGCGGCGCGTAAGAGGACAGGACGACTGAAGCCACGGGAACGAACGGCTTCAGCGCCGCTATCGACGACTTCATCTGCTCCAGCAGCTCGCGTTGCCACGCGATCTCGGCATCGCCGAACGAAGGCCAGTCCGCGCGCCGCTCCCACAGCTCGGAGGGCGAATTGCCATTTTTCCGGATCTCCTGCTCCAGGCGCAGGATGCCGACGTCGAAACTCACCGCGGCAGTGGTGTTGTAAATCTGGTGATTGAGGACCAGGCGGCTGTGCAGGCGCGCGCCGAGATAGAAGAAAAGGTAGTCCGAAAGATGCTTTGCCACGCCGAACATGCTTTCGCCACCGGCAGCGGCGGTGATGTCGTTCTGGACGTAGACGGGATAACCGATCTCCCTCTCGACCTCCTCCTGCAGGGCGTCGAACCGCTCGCGCGCCGCTTTTGGCGTTAGCTCGAGTTCTGCTTCGTCGCCGGGCAGGGCAAGGCCGATACCGGCAATGCGCGAGTGGAGATGCCGGGGCAGATCGGCAATCGCCTTGGCAATGGCGGTCATGAATTGCGGGTGGTTGGTGTCTTGTGCGGCTGAGAACGGCAGGACCGTATGGGAGCGGATCGAGCCGACGAAATCGACAAGCACGACCTCCACCTGCCGGTGGCCGACGCTGATGCCGACGGAATAGGCGCCCTCGGGGTTGAGCGAGATCGGCACCGTCGGCGGTCCGACACGGCCGCGCTGGGCCTCACCCTTGGCGATCAGCCCTTCCTGCTCGAGCGATCGGACGATGACCGACACAGTCTGCGCCGACAGGCCGGTCCGCTCGCCGATCTCGAGACGGGTGATATCCTTGCTCTGAAGCAGCAACGACAGCACAAGGCGTTCGTTGTAGCTGCGCACGCTGACGGCGTTGAGGCCGCTGGCGCGGTCCGCGATGCGGAGCGGGTTCGGCGGCGCAAAGCGCATGTCAGGCATGGTGCGTCCTCTCGCGATCGGTCCTGCGGGACACCCGTATGCCGCGTTCATCTCTCATCCGGCCACCCGATTGCTTCGACTTCGCGGGCCAGTGCACGGCCAAGCGACACATGGGCCTGTCCGTTGATGTGGAATCCGTCAAGCGGATCGCAGGTGACGACCGAGCCCGCGTCGAAGAAATGCACTTCGAGCGAATCGGCGATGATCTCGAATTCGAGCGCCAGCTGCCGCGACTTTTCGGGCGCGCCGGCGAAGATCGACCGCCATTCCTTGATGTCGTCCAGCATTGGCGGCGGAGACACGATCATGATTTCGGGCACGCTGCCGCCCGGGCCGGGCTTGAGTTCCTTGATGTCGTAGACGAGGCAACCCATGGCCATGGCGACTTCAGAGGCCGGCTGGTTGAAGCGCGCCTTGAGGTCGTTGGTCCCCAGCATGATGATGACGAGATCGAGAACGGCATGGCTCTGCAGGCAAGGCCTGAGGTAAGTACGTCCGTTCTTGTGGGCACCCTCGATGGGATCGTCGCGCACCGTCGTACGGCCGCTGAGGCCTTCCTCGATGACATGCCAGCCGACGCCCAGCTCCCTTGCCATGACACCGGGCCAGCGCTCGGCCGGGCCGTAGCGGTCAAGCGGCGTGCCGCCGGGCACCTGCCCATGCGTGTTGGAGTCGCCGTAGCACAAGACCGATCGCATGCTCCTCCCCGATCCAGCCAAGGTTCTGATTTGCAGAAATTATCGGACGAGAGTCGGTCGTCCGCTTCCAGCGACCCTGCCATCTGGCGGAAAGGTAGCGCAAGCTGCAAAGATAATCCATCACTCTGAATAATTATTGACAGCTCGCCGGATCGATGGTTGAACTGAGCCTGGGAGGAATGCCCCGAACCTTTTGCGCCGACTGGCTGCCATGATCCATGGCGGCAACGCTGGACCTTTGTCTCCAGCGCTCATGCGCTCGGGTTGAGCAACGAACTGAAGCAGTGCCGGGCTCGCCCCGGCAGGAGCGGCGTTTGGCAATGGCCGCGCGCCGATGGGAAGTCGTGGTCCTGGTCACCAGGGCTCGTGGAGCTTGAGAAGGAGGATGGCTCAGTGAGACGGATTATCCAATCAATCGCAGCGGCAGTGATCGCGACCACCATGTGGTGTGCTCCCTCGTTCGCCGACGAGGTATCGCTGCTCGACGGGGTTACCGCCCGTGCCGGCGACAATCCAGCGGTCGAGGCCGGGAAATTCAAGAAGGATCCGCCCTGGGTCATCGGTATGAGCCATTTCGGCGTAAACGCGAACACCTGGACGGTGCAGGTCGCGCATGAGGCGGAGGCTGCCGCCGCCAAGGACAAGCGCATCAGCAAATTCATCCTGCTCGATGCCGGCTTTGACCAGAAGAAGCAGGTCGCCGACATCGAGGACCTGATCGCCCAGAAGGTCGACGCCATCATCGTCCAGCCGGTCACGTCGACCTCGGCGGACGCCAGCATCGCCAAGGCCGTGGCGGCGGGCATTCCCGTCATCGTGCATACCGGCCGTATCGAGAGCGACGCCTTCACCACCGAAATCCAGGGCGGCGCCGAACATTTCGGTAAGGTGATGGGCGACTTCCTGGTCAAGGAACTCGGCGGCAAGGGCAATATCTGGGTGCTGCGCGGGCTTGCCGGCCATCCGGAAGACACCAACCGGTACAACGGCCTGCTGCAGGCGCTGAAGGGGACCGACGTCAAGATCATCGCCGAGGAGCATGGCGACTGGCAGTACGACAAGGCCAAGAAGCTCTGCGAGACGCTCTACCTGAACAACCCCGAGGTCGACGGCATCTGGTCTTCCGGCGCCGATATGACGCGCGCCTGCGTCGACGTCTTCAAGCAGTTCGGCGCCAAGATCCCGCCGATCACCGGCGAGGGCAACAACGGCTTCTTCGGCCAGTGGATCGCCGACGGCTTCAAGTCGATCTCGGCGGAATACAGCCCGGCCCAGGGCGCGGCCGGCATCCGCGCCGCCGTCGCCCTGCTCGAAGGCAAGGAGCTGAAAAAGCACTACGACTACAATCCGCCCGGTTGGGATATCGAGAAGATCAAGAAATATTATCGCGACGATCTCTCGGCCAATGTGTGGTGGCCGTCGGAGCTGCCCGAAGACAAGCTCAAGGAGTTCTACGCCAAGAAGTAAAGGTGGCGCCATGGTGGCGCGGGGCTGCGGCGACGTGGCCCGCGCCACCGAATACTCCTGAATGCAGTGGTGCTTGTTTCGTGAAAACCCTTGTCGAAATGTCGGATATCCGGAAGGCCTTTGCCGGCACGGCGGCGCTGAAGGGCGTCTCCATCGCTCTCCGATCGGGCTCCGTCCATGCGCTGATGGGCGAGAATGGCGCCGGCAAATCGACGTTGATGAAGATACTCGCCGGCGTCCACCAGCCGGATAGCGGCGCCATTCTGCGCGATGGGCGCCAGATCGCCTTCCACAGGCCGAAGGATGCGCTGGAAGCCGGCATCTCGACGGTGTTCCAGGAACTGTCGCTGCTGCCCAATCTGACGATCGCCGAAAACATGTTTCTCGGCCGAGAACCGACCACTGCTTTCGGCGGGGTCGACCATCGCCGCATGCGGCGCGAGGCTGGCGCCGCGCTAGCCGAACTCGGCCTTACGCTCGATCCGGGCACGCTGGTGTCGAGGCTCAGCATCGCCGAACGGCAGTTCGTGGAGATCGCGCACGGCATCATGACCGATGCCAGCGTGTTCATCCTCGACGAGCCGACGGCGGCGCTCAATGCCGCCGATGTCGAAATCCTGAACCGCCACATCCGCAGGCTGAAGGATGAGGGCAAGGCGGTGGTCTACATTTCGCACCGGATGGACGAAATCTTCGCCATCTGCGACACCGTCACGGTTCTGAAGGACGGCGAACTCGTCGGCACCAGAGCAATCGCCGAGATGACGCCGGCGTCGCTGATCGCGATGATGGTCGGCCGCGAGCTGGCCGATCTCTTTCCTCAGCGTGGCGATGTCTCCGGCCCCGCCATGCTTTCGGTCGAGGGTTTCCGCATCACCGAGCGCTCCAGGCCGTTCTCGCTGGCGCTCAACCGCGGCGAGATCGTTGCGCTGGCCGGCCTGGAGGGGCAGGGCCAGCAGCGCTTCCTGCGCTCGCTGGTCGGTCAATACCATCCTTTCGCCGGCCGTGTGACGATCAAAGGCAAGTCGCTGCCCTTGCCGGTGTCGCCTGGCGGCGGCGTGCGCCGGCTGCAGGCAATGGGCGTCGGCTTCGTACCAGAGGATCGCAAGGAAGACGGGCTCTTCCTCGGCCTTTCCGTGGCGCACAACATTGCTGCCGCACTCCATTCGAAACGGTCTGAACTGGCCCTGGCCGCCGGCTATCAGCGGCAGGTCGCCGACATGATGTCGAGCCTTGCCGTGAAGGCCAGCGGTCCGAGCGCCCCCGTCGGCACACTGTCGGGCGGCAACCAGCAGAAGGTGCTGCTCGGCCGCTACCTCGCCGCCGACATCGACATCCTGCTCGTCGAAGAACCGACGCGCGGCGTCGACATCGGCGCAAAGTCCGAGATCTACCGGCTGCTGCGCGACTTTGCCGGCAAAGGCGGGGCGGTGTTGGTGCTGTCGCGCGAGACGATCGAGCTGATCGGGCTCTGCGACCGCATCTGCGTCGTCCACAACGACACGATCGTCAAGGAAATGCCGGCGGCAGACGCCACGGAGCACAACATCCTCGACGCCGCGCTCAGCGCCAGCGGGCAGGCCAATGAGGCAAGAGGTGAGCGCCGATGACAGCCATCAACAGACGCCTCGCGGGCGCGAGAGGATCGCGGCAAGGCATGTGGATGCTGCCCTTGCTGATCGCGCTGGCCATCACGCTTTGGCTCAGCCTCAAGACGGCACAGTTCCTCAACGGGGAGAATCTGCTCAATCTGGTGCCGCAGGCGATGCCGCTCGTCATCACGGCGGTCGGCCAGATGTTCGTCGTCCTGCTCGGCGGGCTCGACCTTTCGGTCGGATCGATGATCAGCTTCACGACGGCAGTGCTCGCCCTCGGCGGACCCAGCTGGGTGCTGATCCCGGCGGTATTCGTGCTGGCCGCGCTGGTCGGTTTCAGCAACGGCTTCATCATCACCCGCTTCAACGTGCATCCGATCATCGCGACGCTGTCGATGCAATACATTCTGCTCGGGATCACGCGGGTGCTGAGACCGGTTTCGGGCGGCACGGTGCCGGACGTCGTCATCAGCGCGGTGGCCGGCTCCTTCCTTGGGGTGCCCATGCCGGTGTTCTGGGGCATCTTTACGCTCGCGGTCGCCTGGAAGCTGCTCTACGGCTCGCGCTTCGGGCTGCATCTTTTCGCGATCGGTGGTGGCGTCTCGTCCAGTGTGGAGGATGCGGCGCATAATTTCGGCATCGCCGACCGGCGCAACATCGTGCTTGCCTATGTGATCTGCGCCTGCTTCGCGGCGCTTGCCGGCATTTTCCTCGCCGGGCGCATCGTTTCGGGCGACCCGAATGTCGGGCTGCTGTTCGAGCTCGACGCGATCACGGCCGTCGCCATCGGCGGCACCCAGCTTTCTGGCGGCATCGGCAGCCTGCACGGCACCGTCATCGGCGCCCTTGTCATGGCGCTGCTTGCCAACGGCATGAACCTGACAAATGTGTCGCCCTTCATCCAGACCACCATCAAGGGGGCGATCCTGCTCCTGGTGGTCGCTCTGCAGTCGCGCAAAAAGATGGGGTTGTAAGTGGCTGCCGCGCTCACCCATCCTATGATGCGCCGCTTCCTGCGCGTCCCTCCTGCCTACTACGTCTTTGGCGTGCTGCTCCTGGTTCTGTGGATCGCGCGGCCGAACATGCTCAATCTCAACATCATGGGCATATTCGTGCGCCAGATCGTGCCGCTCGGCATATTGGTGCTGGGCCAGCTTCTGGTGATGCGGGTGCGAAGCATCGACCTGTCGGGCGGCGGTGTCATCCTGCTCATCAACTATACTATCTCGTCCGGCGTCTTTCCCGGCGCTTCCATGGCTTTCTTCATTGTCCTGGCGCTGGGTATCGGGCTGGCCGTCGGGTTCTTCAACGGCCTCATGGTCGGGGTGAGGCGGGTCTCGGCCGTCATCGTCACGCTCGCGGTCGGCATCGTCCTGGTCGGGATCGTGCAATATCTGTCCAGCGGCAAGCCGCCCGGCGATGTGCCTGGCATGTTCGCCGACATCTACAACACCAAGCTCGGCCCGGCGCCGACGCCGGTGATCTTCTGGGTGGTGGTTTCGGTGGCGCTGTCGCTGTTCCTGTCGCGCACGGTCTTCGGCCGTTATGTGACGTCGGTTGGCGAGAACGTGCAGGCTGCGCATTTCTCCGGCGTCCCGGTCGCGCGCACGGTCGTGCTTGCGCATACGCTGGCGGGCTTGTTCGCTGGCATCGCGGCGCTGGTCCAGACGGCCTCGATCGCCGTCGGCAGCGTCAGGGTCGGCCTCGACCTGCCGATCCTTGCGGTCGCAGCGACCATCCTTGGGGGCGTCGTCTTCGGGCGAGGGGAAGGCGGTGTCTGGGGGCCTTTCTTCGGCGTGCTGTCCTTCGCGCTGCTGTTCGTCGTGATGACGACCTTCGGCGTCGACGAGCCAGGCAAGCTGATCGCGCAGGGTCTCATCATCCTGCTCGCGGCGATCCTCTACGGCATCAGGAGCAGGTCGAACTGAGCGGCGAGTTCGGGACGGCCAATAGTCAATCGCATAGGGAAATGGATTGGAGACATGACCAAAAGATCGATCCTCTGTTTTGGAGACTCGCTGACCTGGGGCTGGATTCCGGTCGTCGAAGGATCGCCGACACATCGCTACGCCTATCAGGACCGCTGGACGGGCGTGATGGCCTCGTATCTGGGCGATGGATATCATGTGATCGAGGAAGGCCTGAGCGCCCGCACGACCAGCCTCGACGATCCCAACGATCCGCGCCTCAACGGCAGCGCCTATCTGCCCTCGGCCATCGCCAGCCACCTGCCGCTCGACCTCGTCATCGTGATGCTAGGCACCAATGACACCAAGTCGTTCTTCCGCCGCACGCCTTATGAGATCGCCAACGGCATGGCCAAGCTCGTCGGCCAGATTCTCACCAGCGCCGGCGGTGTCGGCACACCCTATCCAGCCCCGCAGGCGCTGGTGGTCGCGCCGCCGCCGCTGACCCCGATGCCGCATCCCTTTTTCCAGGGCATGTTCGCCGGCGGCCATGAGAAGACGGCGGCGCTGGCGGCCGAATATCGCGCCATGGCCGATTTCACGAAGGTCGATTTCCTCAATGCCGGGGATTTCATCGCCACCGACGGCTGCGACGGCATCCACTTCACCGCTGAGAACAACCGCGGCCTCGGCAAGGCGATAGCGGACAAGGTTCAGGAGATCTTCGCGCGCCAGGCCGATCGCAGGGTTGCCTGAAGGTTCAGGTGTGACGGCGCATCGGCCCCTCCAGACCGATGCGCGATCGCGGGACCGGCGCGGCACCGCCGGCCCGCAATTTCGGCAGGCTGATCGTGCGGGTTCGTCCCGGCCATGAAAACCATGATCGGTCCGAACCATGAATTGTTCAGCGGCTTGTCCCTTCCAAGTCAGGGCCGACAGGTTCTAGCTTCCTGAGGCAAATCTCTCGCTTGCGACCGGATATGCCGCTTCACGCGGTCCATCGGATAGCGGATTGGAGTAGCTGGAGACAGCTGCAGGGAAACGACGCTCCATGACATCAGCCAATATTCTGATCTGCGATTTTGTCGGCCTCCGCTTTGGCGCGGACGGCAATCCCGACCACAGTGAGGTCAAGGCTTACATCGAAGCCAAGGGCGATGTGTTCCATCAGACAGGCATCGGCAGCGCTGGCGCCCTCGATCCCGGCAGGCTGCATTTCTTCTACCTGCCGCAATTGAGCACGCGGGAAGAATTGTTGGCCGAGGCTGGCGACGGCCGTTATGACGCCGTCATCGCCGCGGCGACCTTTATTCCGGCCGAGGCCAGGTTCCGCCTCGGCGGCGTGCGCATCGGGACCGGCACCGGCAATATGGGCTCGGCATCCTGGGGCGGGGGTAGCGGAGAGGGCGGCGAAGCGCCGCTTATGAATACGCCGGGCATCAACAGTCGCGCCACCGCGCAAATGGCCATGAAGGCGCTGCTGAAAGTCAGGCCGGATCTTCCCGTGGACAGGCTCAACAGCCTGGTCGCCGGCGGGCAGTTCGATACGGGAAAAGATCTGCGCCATTACCCGACCGAGAAGCTCGAAGGAAAAAGACTGGCGGTGATCGGCTATGGCAACATCGGTCGGGAATTCGCCAGGCTCGGCCAGGCCTTCGGCATGCGGGTCACCATCCATGCGCGGCCCCGTCACCGCAAATGGATCGAGCTGGAAGGCTTCGACTACGCCGCAAGCATGGTGGACGCGGCGCGCGGCGCGGACGCGCTTTCGGTCCATCTCGGCCTGGGCGCTTTCGATGCCGGCCGGCAAAAATACGCCAACGCCGGGCTGATCGGAGACGAGCTGCTTTCCGCTCTCAACCACGGCGCCGTGCTGATCAACTATGACCGCGGCGAGCTGGTCGATGTGCCAGCGCTGGAGCGCGCATTGGAATCGGGCCGTATTTCCCACGCGGCGATCGATGCCGACCTTTTTGCCGATGGCGCGACGCTTTCAGGACCGATGCTGCCTTATCTGAAGCTGGTCGAACGCCATGGCCAGCGTCTGGAACTTCTCCCGCATGCCGCGGCCGACACCGACCATCCCTCCCGTGTCGCGGGCGCCAAGCAGGCGGTCGATCAGATCCGCGCCGCCATCGTCGACCATCGCGTCCACAATCTGAAAGGATCGCTGCCTTCCGGTTTTGTCGACATGGGAGCGAAAACACCGCCCGGTATCGGCGGCGTCAATCTCCGGCACCTGGCGGCGCTGGCCGACGATCAAAACGTGGCCGCCGACCTCGCCCGATCGGGCGCTCTCGTTGCCACGTTCTGGGAGCGCATCCTGGCGGCGTCCGAGCAGGAGCGACCGGCACTGATCGCTTCCGGAGGCGAAGAGCTCGCCGAGGCCGTCAACCGTCTCTCCACACTTATGCGCACGCACCACCTTTCGGGGCCGTTCACTTCAGGATCGCCCTGACACCCACCATGCGGCGACTTGCTCGCCAAGCCCTTGAAAAACTTGGTGATCCCGACAGGAATCGAACCTGTGACCTACAGATTAGGAATCTGCCGCTCTATCCTACTGAGCTACGGGACCACGCGGCCAGACACATAGCCGCTTCGGGTCGGTTCGCCAAGGGGCATGCTGACCTACCCATAGGCCGTAATGTCTCGGCGAGGCCGGGCTGAGCCGGCCAAGCGTATGGCGGCGGAGCCTTCGCCGGCGGCCGCTCAGGCGGCCAGCGCGGTCTCGGCCAGCTTCACCCAATAGCTCATGCCGTGCGGAATGACCTCGTCGTTGAAGTCGTAGGCCGGATGATGCAGGCCCGCCGAGTCGCCGTTGCCGATGAAGATGAAGGCGCCGGGGCGGGCTTCCAGCATATAGGAGAAATCCTCGCCGCCCATCACCGGCTGGATGGCGCGGTGGACATGGCTGTCGCCGGCGATATCGGCGGCGACATCGCCCGCAAACACGGTCTCCTCGGCATGATTGAAGGTGACAGGGTAGTTGGCGTCGTAATCCACCGCGATGGTGGCGCCGAAGGCGGAGGCGAGCCCGGCGCAGAGCGCGCGAATGCGCTCTTCCGATTTCTTGGCCACTTCCTTCTTCAGCGTGCGCACGGTACCGGCGATCTCGGCGCTTTCGGGAATGACGTTGTAGGCGTCGCCGGCATGGAACTTCGTCACCGACACCACCACGGCCTCGACCGGATCGGTGCTGCGCGAGGCGATGGTCTGCAGCGCGCCGACCAGCTGGCTGGCGATGACGATCGGATCGATCGTGCCGTGCGGCATCGCGGCATGGCCGCCGCGGCCCTTGACGGTGATGGTGAATTCGGCGGTCGCGGCCATGATCGGGCCGGGCTTGATGGCGAACTGGCCGACCGGCAGGCCCGGCATGTTGTGCATGCCGAACACTTTCTCGATGCCAAAGCGCTCCATCATGCCGTCCTTGACCATTTCGTTGCCGCCGCCGCCGCCTTCCTCAGCCGGCTGGAAGATCACCGCCACGGTGCCGGTGAAATTGCGCGTCTCGGCGAGGTATTTGGCGGCTCCAAGCAGCATCGCGGTATGGCCGTCATGGCCGCAGGCATGCATCTTGCCGCGCACGGTCGAGGCCCATGGCTTGCCGGTGATCTCGTCGATCGGCAGCGCGTCCATGTCGGCGCGCAGCCCGATGGTCGGGCCATCGCCCTTGCGACCGCGGATGATGCCGACGACGCCGGTCTTGCCCAGTCCCGTCACCACCTCGTCGCAGCCGAACGCCTTCAGCTTTTCGGTGACGAAGCCGGCGGTCTGGAAGACGTCGAAATTCAGCTCCGGTGTCTGGTGCAGATGTCGTCGCCATCCGGCGACTTCTTCCTGCATTTGCGCGGCGCGGTTCAGAATCGGCATGATCGTTCCATCTCTTGGTTGATTGGCGGCAGTCGGTTCAGATCCGCTGCTCAGCAATTGTGATTATGTTGAACTTTGCCATTTTGGCGTCACATAGGGTAAATAGCACCACAACAATGCGGTCCGGGGTCGAGGGTCGAGCCGCATTTGTGCTGGCGATGGGTAACGAAATCTTACGGACCCAGCGGCGACTACGGCAAGAGGCGATTTCGGATTTGATCATGCGGCAAAGGCATTTCCTCAACCTGTTGCTGGCAGGCGCGCTGGCGCTTCCGGCGCTCGCCGGCGCGGCGCGTGCCAACCCGGTCGTGCTTTTCGACCTCAAGAGCGGCTCCATTCTGGAGCATCAGGACGCGTTCAAGCGCTGGTATCCGGCCTCGCTCAGCAAGCTGATGACGGCCTATGTCGCCTTCCGCGCGATCCAGGCAGGCGAGGTGGCGCTCGATTCGCCGATCAAGGTGACGAAGCATTCGGCCGGCGAGCCGCCGAGCAAGATGGGCTTCAAGCCCGGCTCGGTGATGCGGCTCGACAATGCGCTGAAGATGATGCTGGTCAAGTCGGCCAACGACATCGCCATGGCCGTCGGCGAGAATATCGGCGGGTCGCAAGCCGCCTTCGCCGACCGCATGAACGCGGAGGCGGCCCGGCTCGGCATGGTGGGCACGCATTTCGTCAACCCGAACGGGCTCTATTCGCCGGAACAGTACACGACCGCGCGCGACCTTGCCGTGCTGGTGGCGGCGCTGCGCAATGATTTTCCGCAATACGCGCCCTGGTTCTCGATCGAAGGCCTCGCCGTCGGCAAGAGGGCCATCCCGAACTACAATCTGCTCATCGGCCGCTATCCCGGCGCGGACGGCATGAAGACCGGCTTCGTATGCTCTTCCGGGTTCAACATGATCGGCTCGGCGACGCGCAACGGGCGCACGCTGGTCGCCGTCGTGCTTGGCGAGAAATCGGCGATCAGCCGCGCCGAAGCGGCGGCAAAGCTGCTCGATCTGGGTTTTGAGATGCCGTCGGCCACTTCGACCACGCTTGGCGCTCTCAAGCCCTATGGCGACACGCTGTCGCCCAACGACATGCATGACGAGATCTGCGCGAAGAAACCGAAGGAGGAGCAGTCCGAGGCGGCGCCCGAGGTTGCGGCCAAGGACAAGTCGAAATCGCCCTACCAGGTGAAGCTCGACCACCCGACACTGGTCGCGGTCGGACTCGGCGGCGCCACGGGGCCAGCGCCCAAGGCATTCGTCGACCAGGTCGACCAGAACTATGCCGATGTGCCGCTGCCGATCTGGCGGCCGGACAGACCGGCGCCGGCCGGCGCCGAGCCGCTGGCGACGGCCGCCGCCGGAGCCCAGGGCGACCAGCCCGTCAAAGCTGCCAACTAGCCAAGCTGATGAGCGGCTTTCCCATTCCCGTTTCGGTGCTCACCGGCTTTCTCGGCGCCGGCAAGACGACGCTGCTCAACCGGCTGCTCAAGGATCCGGAGCTTGCCGACACGGCGGTGATCATCAACGAGTTCGGCGAGGTTGCGATCGATCATCTCCTGGTCGAGCAGGCCTCGGACGGCATCATCCAGCTTTCCGATGGTTGCCTCTGCTGCACGGTGCGCGGCGACCTCGTCGACACACTCGCCGATCTCGTCGACCGGCTGCAGACCGGCCGTATCGCGAAACTGACCCGTGTCGTCGTCGAGACGACGGGTCTGGCCGATCCGGCGCCGGTGCTGCAGTCGATCATGGCGCATCCGGCGCTGGTGCAGGCCTTCCGGCTCGACGGCGTCATCACGCTGGTCGACGCCGTCAACGGCGAGGCGACGCTCGATGCCCATGTCGAGGCGGTGAAACAGGCCGCTGTGGCCGACCGCATCGTGCTGACCAAGGCCGACCTTGCCGACGCGGCCGGGGTCGAGGCGTTGCGGGCAAGACTCAAGCAGATCAATCCGGGCGCCGTCGTGCTCGATGTCGGCGAGGCCGGCGCCGCGGCGCTGTTCAATTGCGGCCTCTATAATCCTGAAACCAAGTCCGCTGACGTGCGGCGCTGGCTTGGCGAAGAGGCGGCGCATGATCAGGATCATCACCATGATCAGGATCATCACCATGATCACGACCATCGTCACCATGACGGTGACGATGATCATGGCCGCCATCACCATGCGCATCGCCACGACACGCGCGTGCGCTCGCACTCGCTTGTCCATGACGGCCCGGTGCCGTTCTCGGCGATCGAGATGTTCCTCGACCTTCTGCGCTCGACGCATGGCGAGAAACTCCTGCGCATGAAGGGTGTCATCGAGCTCGCGGAGGACCCCTCGCGGCCGGTGGTCATCCACGGCGTGCAGAAGATCCTGCATCCGCCGGCAAGACTGCCGGCCTGGCCCAATGGCCAGCGCGGCACCAGGCTGGTGCTGATCACGCTCGATATGCCGGATGATTATATCCGGCGGCTGTTCGCCGCCTTCACCAACAAGCCGTCGATCGACACGCCGGACCGCGCGGCGCTAGAAGCCAATCCGCTGGCGATAGCTGGATTGTAAGCCGAAAAGACACCGGCTCAGGCCGCGTTGCCGCGCTCGATCAGGAAGCGGTGGCCGCCGGCGACCGCGGCCGTTTCGACCAATTGGTGACCGGCATCGGCGCAGAAGGCCGGGATGTCGATCACCGCGAGCGGATCGGTGGTCTCGAGCCACAGCCGAGTGCCAGGTCGCATCGCGGCCAGTCGCTTGCGGGCCTTCAGCACCGGCAAGGGACAGTTCAATCCCTTGAGATCGTAGTTGGCGGGCGGCTTTGCCTTTTGTTCATGCATGTCGTTATCCCAAGACCGCCTTCCACTTTTGGGCGACATGCATAAAAATGTCAGCCGCCGAACATGCCGAGCAGCTTCTTCTTCAGCTTCGACACGGTGCCCTGGTCGGCGTCGGCGGCCTGCGTTTCCTGCGCCGGCTGGACGGGCGCGGGTTCGACGCCGGCGGTGACGACCGGCTGCTGCGCGGCCTGCTTGGCGGCCTCCTTCTCGGCCAGCGCCTGCGCCTTTGCCTGTTCCTTGGCGGCCTTGGCCGCCTCGATCGCCGCGAGGCGCTGCTCTTCGGCCTTGCGCTTGGCTTCCTTTTCCGCGTCGGCTGCTGCCATCTTGCGGCCGAGCGGGGAATCTATGCGGCCCATGCGGGTCGTTTCCGTCACCGAGCCGTCTGAATTCATCGACGGCGGATCGATCGGCACGCGCTCGCCGCGGGCGCGGCGCTTCGACCAGTCGGAAACGATGCTGGCTTCCTTGACGCCGGCAATCGTCGGCTTCGGCGGCGGCGTGCTCGATTTTACGGCCGAATTGAAGGCCGCGTCGTAGCTCTTCTCGTAATTGGCGTAGGCCGTCTTCAACGAATCCGGCTGGGTCGTCGCGGGGCAGGGGCCAGTCGGGTCGAAGGTCGTGCCTTCGGGCGCGACCTGATTGAAGACGTAGCGCTTCTCGCAGACGTCGACCTTCGGCGGCACCTTGGTGATCTCGAAATTGTCGTAGCCGACCTTCAGCATCTTCCAGAATTCGTAGTTCGGGTCGCTGCGGTAGCGCGCCATGTTGGCGGCGGTCATGCGGAACGGGAAAGCCTGGACCTGGAACTCGGTCTGGCCGCCCTGGAAGGCGTCGCGGCCGAAGGCATAGATCTGCTCGATCTGGGCGTCTGTCATCGAATAGCAGCCCGACGACGAACAGG
The DNA here is from genome assembly GCF_006439595.1 of Mesorhizobium sp. B3-1-9. Classification (NCBI taxonomy): domain Bacteria; kingdom Pseudomonadati; phylum Pseudomonadota; class Alphaproteobacteria; order Hyphomicrobiales; family Phyllobacteriaceae; genus Mesorhizobium; species Mesorhizobium sp. B3-1-9. The sequence continues at coordinate 1,794 of NZ_VFTJ01000020.1, read as the reverse complement.
CGCCATGCACCATCAGGTTCTGGCCGGTGCGGCCGTTGGCGCGATCATAGGCGTTGGGGAAGCCGATGTTGAAGGACAGGTGGTAATTCGAGCGCGGATTCATCTGCGACGGACGCACCGTATAGAAGCCCTCCGGCGCCTGGCGGTCGCCCTCGGTGTATTTGGGGCCGAGCTTTCCCGACCATTTGCAGATGTCGTAGCTGGCGACGAGATCGTAGCGGCCATTGGTCTTGGCCTTCCAGATCTCCAGCTTGCCTTCTTCCTTGAAGATGCGCGCCATTACCGAGGAGGTGCGCACCATGCCTTTGGCCTTCATGTCGGCGAGGATCTTGTCCGGCAGCGGCTTGTTGGCCTCCGGCGCGAAATCCTTCATCGATGAATCATTGCAGCCGGCAACGCCAATGGCGGCGATAAGGACTCCGGTGCGGGCAAGCTTGGCAAACATCGGTACGGCTACGTCTCTTCTTTCGGGCCAACGGCTCTCGGCATGGCTTGACCCGCAGGCTGAACACCGGTGGATCGTAAGCCCGTTAACCTTGAAAATTCCTTACCGCAAGCCTTCGCGACAAATTGGGCCAACCCCTCACGGCAAGTCCATTGAGCCGAATCCGGCGGCATTTTTGTGGCGAAATTGGTCGTTGCCGCCACAGTTTACCGCAAGATGCCCGATTAAAGGCTGCGGCCCATCGCCAGGTACTTCTCGCGGCGCTGCTCGCGGAAATCGGTGTTGGCGCCGGCAAAGTCCTTCATCGTCCTGGCGATGAGGTCGCCGGTGGACGCAATCACCGTCTCCGGCGCGCGCTGGGCGCCGCCCATCGGCTCGGGAATGATGGCGTCGATGATCTTCATTTCGAGAAGATCCTGCGCGGTGATCTTCATGTTGGTCGCCGCGTCCTTGGAGCGCGTGGTGTCGCGCCACAGGATCGAGGCGGCACCCTCGGGCGAGATCACCGAGTAGATGGCGTGTTCCAGCATGTAGACGCGGTTGGCGGTGGCAATCGCGATGGCGCCGCCGGAGCCGCCTTCGCCGATCACCACCGAGATCGACGGCACTTTCAGCGACAGGCAAGCCGAGGTCGAACGCGCGATGGCCTCGGCCTGGCCGCGCTCCTCGGCGCCGACGCCGGGATAGGCGCCGGCGGTGTCGACCAGCGTCAGCAGCGGGATCTGGAAGCGGTCGGCAAGCTCCATCAGCCGCACCGCCTTGCGGTAGCCCTCGGGGCGCGCCGAGCCGAAATTGTGCTTGATACGGCTTGCCGTGTCGGAGCCCTTCTCCTGGCCGATCACCGCGACGGGCTCGCCGCGGAAACGGGCGAAGCCGCCGACGATCGCCTGGTCGTCGCCGAAATTGCGGTCGCCGGCCAAAGGCGTGAAATCGGTGAACAGCGCCTTGATGTAGTCAACGCAGTGCGGGCGGTCGGGATGGCGCGCGACCTGCACCTTCTGCCAGGGCGTGAGCGCCTTGTAGAGATCGCGCAATGCGTCGCGCGAACGCTTTTCCAGCCTGCTGATCTCTTCGGCGACATCGACCGCCTCGCCGTTCTCGGCAAGCTTCTTCAGCTCAAGGATCTTGAGCTCCAGATCCTGCACCGGCTTTTCGAAGTCGAGGTAGTTGTACATGCTTGAGCGGACCGATCCGTCGGAAGGCAATGGCAGGCGGAACCGCTGAAATGCCGGCTCCGGGGGGTGGAACGTCGCCCTCACATAGCGATATGAGGCCTAGTCGGCAAGCGGATGATGATCGTTGACCAGCCGCACCAGCCGCTCCTCCAGCACGTGGGTGTAGATCTGGGT